>JAXDHC010000398.1:0-3763 GCA_034664705.1 Solirubrobacteraceae bacterium | reverse complement strand
ATGGGCGGCGACGCCGAGCACCAGCACGAGCTCTACATCCGCCACATCAACGAGGCGCTCGAGGGCCGGCCGGACGACATGGCGGTGACGACGCACATGTGCCGCGGCAACTTCCGCTCCTCGTGGGTCGCCGAGGGCGGCTACGACTTCGTCGCCGAGGCGCTGTTCACCCAGCTCGACGTCGACGGCTTCTTCATGGAGTGGGACGACGACCGCTCGGGCGGCTTCGAGCCGCTGCGCTTCGTGCCCAAGGGCAAGGTCGTCGTGCTCGGCCTCGTCACGACCAAGCGCGGCGACCTCGAGTCCAAGGACGAGCTGAAGCGCCGCATCGAGGAGGCCGGCCAGTACGTGGACATCGACCAGCTGGCGCTCTCGCCGCAGTGCGGCTTCTCCTCGACGGTCGAGGGCAACGCGATCAGCTACGAGCAGCAGTGGGACAAGCTGCGCCTCGTCGTCGAGACGGCCGACGAGGTCTGGGGCAGCTGACCGGCCGGCCCCGGCGCGACAGGCCCGCCCGCCGCGGTGGGCCCGTCGCTAGCCCGCCACGCCGTGATGGGCGAGCAGGAGCGCGCCCATCTCGCGGGCGCGTGACGCCGCCCGGCGGTCGCCCTCGGCGGCGGCCACGATGCAGCCCTTCATGAGGATGTGCCACTGGTGGGCGAAGCCCTCGGCGTCGCCCACGCCGGCCGCCTCGGCGAGGCCGCGCACGTAGGCGCGGATCGACGCGAGGTGCTCCACGCTCGCCTGGCGCACCGGATGGTCGTGCTCGACGACCTCGAGCATGACGTTGATGAACGAGCAGCCCTCGAAGTCCTCCTCGGCGAACCAGCCCTCGAAGGTGTCGAAGATGGCGAGCAGGCGCTCGGCCGGGGTGGCGCCGCGGCGCTCGGCCTCGGCCTGCAGCCACGCGCGCGTCCAGCGCTCGTCGCGGCGCTCGAGGAACGCGAGGATCAGGTCGTCCTTCGAGGGGAAGTTGCGGTAGAGCGTCATCTTCGCGATGCCGCACTCCGCGATGATCCGGTCGACGCCGACCGCCCGGGTGCCGTGCCGGCTGAACAGCTCGTAGGCCGTCTCGAGGATCCGGTCGCGCGCCGTGCCGCGGGGCCTGATGGTGGAATCCGTTGTGGCCATCGCCCGCGATGATACCGGTCTGTCTCGCCGGGTCGGACGGGCGGCCGAGGCGCCGGGCGGGCGGTCTCAGCAGGCGCTCAGCGCGCTCCCAGCACGCGCCGACGCGCCGGGCGGATGCTGTCGTCCATGAGCCCACGACCGAACTCCCGCCGCGTCCAGCCGCGGCCCAACCGCCGTTACCGGCGGCTGCTGCCCACCGTCCTGAGCGCCGCCGCGGTGGCCGCCGGCGGAGCGAGCCTCGCCGCGCCGCCCGCCGGCGCCGCGCCGCCGCCCTCGCGGGCGCACGCCGCGCCGCTGCCGGCGCGCGCGGCCGTCGTGCCGCGAGCGCAGACGCGCTCGGGCGGCGAGCCGCAGGGCACCGGGACGACGAACACCTGACGCGCCGCGTGCCGCGCGGCGCGCCGGGTCGTAGGATCGCCGCCATGCCCGAGGCGCGGAACCACATGTCGCGCGAGCTGCTCGTCGTCGAGCCGACGCTCGCGCTCACCGAGGTCGCCAAGCGCATGGTGGCCAGGGACGTCGGCGCCGTGCTCGTCTTCGAGGACGGCCGCCTCGCCGGCATCCTGACCGAGCGCGACATGCTGCGCGCGGTCGCCGACGGGATCGGCGAGGACACGCTCGTCCGCGACCGCATGACGGCCAACCCGGAGACGCTCGGCGCCGGCGAGTCGACCGACCACGCGGCCGTCCTCATGATCCACGGCGGCTTCCGCCACCTGCCCGTCGTCGAGGGCGGCGAGGTCGTCGGCATGCTCTCGATCCGCGACCTCATGCGCGTCGTGCTCGAGGACTCGGTCCCGCGCGGCGTCTGAGCGCCGCCCGTCGCCGCGGCGACCCGCCGACGCCGGCCCTTCGCGCCGTGCTTGAATCGCCGGGTGGCCACGATCTACGTCACCGGGCACCGCAACCCGGACACCGACTCCATCGCGTCGGCGATCGGCTATGCGGAGCTGAAGGTCCGGCTCGACACGCGCAACGAGTACGTGCCCGTGCGCCTCGGCGAGCTCAACGCGCAGACGCGCTGGGTGCTGGAGCGCAGCGGCGCGCCGGAGCCCGAGCTGCTGCCGCACATCTTCCTGCGGGTCCGCGACGTGATGCTCGAGCGGTTCCCGACGGCCGTCCACCGCGAGCCGATCCGCGAGGTCGGCCTCACGATGGCCCGCCAGGACCTGGAGCTCGTGCCGATCCTCGACGACGACGGGGCGCTGGCCGGCGTCATGACCGAGCGCACGCTGGCCCGCCGCTACATCCGCGAGTCGCGCGAGACCACGAGCCTCGCCGACGCCGCCGCGTCGGTCCACGCGATCGTCGAGGAGCTCGAGGGCGAGCTCGTCACGGGCGAGGACCGCGAGATCGACGGGCGCGTGTGGGTGCTGGCGATGGACGTCGGCTCGCTGCCGAGCGGCATCGGCGCCGGCGACGTCGTCGTGGTCGGCGACCGCGTCGACGCCCAGCGCCGCGTCATCGAGCTGGGGGTCGCGCTGCTGATCACGAGCAACGGCACCGTGCCCGACGAGGAGACGCTCGCGCTCGCCCGGCAGGGCGGCACGACGGTCGTCTCCTCGCCGCTGGACAGCTACGTCACGAGCCGCATGGTGACGCTGTCGGCGCCGTGCCGCGCGCTGATGGACGCCGATCCGCTGACCGTGCGCCCGGACGACCTCGTGGCTGACATCGCCGACCAGATCAAGGGCGTCGGCTACCGCGCCGCGCTTGCCGTGGACGGCCGCCGCCGCCCGGTGGGGCTCGTGACGCACGCCGAGCTCGTGCGGCCCGTGCCGCGGCGCGTCGTGCTGGTCGATCACGCCGAGCAGGCCCAGAGCGTCCCCGGCGTCGAGCACGCCGAGATCGTCGAGATCCTCGACCACCACCACATCGGCTCGATCGAGACGAAGATCCCGGTGACCGCCACGTTCGACCCCGTCGGCTCGACGTCGACGCTCGTCATCGAGCGCTTCCGCCAGAACGGGATGGAGCCGAGCCCGGCGACGGCGACGATGCTGCTCGGTGCGGTGCTCTCGGACACGGTGATCCTCAACTCGCCGACCACGACCGAGCGCGTCCACGCCGCCGTCGAGTTCCTCCAGCGCGTGCTCGCCCTCGACGCCACCGAGTTCGGCCGCGACATGTTCGAGGCGACGTCCGACGTCTCGGAGGTCAAGGCGCACCAGATCGTCACGCGCGACGCCAAGGAGTACTCGGTCGGCGACGGCCAGACGATCTCGATCGCGCAGATCGAGACGGTCGGCGACGCCGTCCTCGCGCGGCGCGACGAGCTGCTCGCCGAGCTCGAACGCGTCCGCGAGGCGCGCGGCCTGCTGCTCAACGCGCTGATGGTGACCGACATCGCCGCCAAGCACACGAAGATGCTCGTCGCGGGCGACAGCGTGCCGCTCGAGCGGATCTTCGACCAGTCCGTGCAGGACGGGACGCTCGACCTGCCCGGCGTGATGAGCCGCAAGAAGCAGGTCGCGCCGAAGCTCATGTCGGCGCTGTAGCGGGCGCGGCTCAGCCCGGCGGCGCGGGCCGCCGCTGCTCGACGCGCAGCTCGATCGCCGGCGCGCGGGCGAGGAGCACTTCAACGTGGCGAACCAGGTCCGCGAGATCCTGCAGCGCTACCGCGAGCTCCAGG
>JAXDHC010000397.1:0-11803 GCA_034664705.1 Solirubrobacteraceae bacterium | reverse complement strand
GCGACCAGCGTCGGGTCGCCGTGGTTGGCGGCCAGCAGCGCGGTGGCGATCAGCGGGGCGAAGCCGCCCGAGAGCACCGACGCGAGCTGATAGCCCAGCGACGCGCCGCTGTAGCGCACGCGGGTGCCGAACAGCTCGGAGTAGTACGCCGCCTGGGGGCCGTACATCAGGTCGTGGCCGACGTTCACGCCGAGCACGATCGCGAGCCAGATGAGCACGGGCTCCTTCGTCTCGACGAGCCAGAAGAACGGGAACGCGAACGCGAGCGTGAACAGCGCCCCCGCCATGTACATCGGCCGGCGCCCGAAGCGGTCCGACAGCGAGCCCCACAGCGGCACGGTGAAGAGCCCGATCGCCGCCGCGATGGCCACGCCGGTGAGCATCGTCGTCTTGCCGAGGTCCAGCGTCTCCTCGCCGTAGGCGAGGACGAAGACGGTGAAGAGGTAGAACGCGCCGTTCTCGGCGATGCGCATGCCCATCGCCACGAGCACGTTGCGCGGGTGCTCCTTCACGACGTCCACGATCGGCTTCTTGGACGCCGTGCCGGCCTCCTTGAGCTGCTCGAAGGCGGGCGACTCCATGATGCGCATGCGGATGAACAGACCGACGCCGACGAGCACGATCGAGAACAGGAACGGCACGCGCCAGCCCCAGGACAGGAACTGCTGCTCGCTCGTGGCCGCCTGCATCAGGGCGAACACCAGGGTGGCGCCCAGCAGGCCGGCGGGGACGCCCATCTGCGGGAACGACCCGTAGAGCCCGCGCTTGCCCTTGGGCGCGTGCTCGACCGACATCAGCACCGCGCCGCCCCACTCGCCCCCGACGCCGAGGCCCTGGGCCATGCGGAGCACGACGAGGAGGATCGGGGCCGCGATCCCGACCGAGGCATAGGTCGGCAGGATGCCGATCAACGCCGTCGAGATCCCCATGATGAGCAGCGAGATCACGAGCATCGACTTGCGCCCGACGCGGTCGCCGTAGTGGCCGAAGATGATGCCCCCGACCGGCCGGGCGGCGAACCCGACCGCGAACGTCGCGAACGCCGACAGCGTGCCGATCAGCGGATCGGCGTTCGGGAAGAACAGCTTGTTGAAGACCAGCGCCGCCGCAGTCCCGTACAGAAAGAAGTCGTACCACTCGATCGCCGTGCCGATGAAGCTCGCCAGGGCGACCTGACGCAACGACTGAGTGTCACCTTGGCGCTGGCCGCCAATGCGTTCCACCGATGCCACGAGACTCTCCCTCCCGCTAGCCGGGCGACGGGGCGGGTGCAGATGGCACGCCGCGGCCCGGTCCCCGAGTTGTTCCTCGTGCGATTAGTGGCATTCCAGCTACCCGCCCCCGGTGGGGCTAAACGCACGGTGCAAACGGTTGCCGGGCGTCTTACGGGGCCATGCGGCGGCGCCGGCGCCGGGCGCGCGGCCGGCGGGCCGGCGGCTGTCGCTCAGGCCGCCTGGCGCTCGGCCACGGCCGCCGCGCCGAAGTACGCGCTGGAGCCGATGCCGCGGTCGAACGACGTCCACGCCTGACCGGGCGCCAGCTCCTTCTCGAGGCGATCGAAGCTGCCGAGCCGCCCGCCGAGGTTGTCGATCATGTGGACGAGCGTGGCCTCACGCGTGCACGGCACGACGGGGCTGCCGTGCTCGAGCGCGCCGTGATGGCTGAGGATGATGTGGAGCAGCGCCTGAGCCGTCGCGGCCGGGAACCCCGGGAGGTCCTCGATCTCGCGGCGGATGCGGTAGTAGCCCAGCGGGATCTCGCCCTGGAGCCGGCCGGCATCCGTCATCTCGATGCACATCTGATCCGACGTGTACGCCTCGAGCTTGCCGATGTCGTGCAGGAGCGCGCCCGTCACGGCGACGTCCCGGTCGATGCCCGGGAAGGTGGACGCGAGCGCGCTGACGCCCTGGGCGACCGAGAGCGAGTGCTCGAGCAGCCCGTGCAGGTAGGCCTGGTGGTAGTGCTTGGCGGCCGGCGCCAGGCGGAAGTGCGACCACGTCGAGGCGTGCTCGCCGAGGATGCGGTCGAGCAGCGCGTGGAGGTGGATGTCCTGCACCGTCGCGACGAGCGCGCGGAGGTCCTCCTCCATCGCCTCGGCGGCGCGCGGCGGGCCGGCGATGAGCTCGGAGATGTCGAACGACCCGGCGGGCGCGGCGGCCAGCGCGCGCACGGCGATCTGCGCGCCCCGGCGCGGGTGCGTCTCGAGCCGCCCGGCGACGCGCACCACGCAGCCCGCGCGGCACACCGGCTCGAGCTCCGCGACACCCTCCCAGAGCATCGCGACCACCTGGCCGCTGCGGTCGCCCAGCGACAACTTCAGGAAGGCCGCGCCGTCGCGCTTGCGGCGCAGCTCGGCGGTGCGCACGAGCAGGACCACGTCGAGCTCCTGGCCATCCTGGAAGTCGCGAACGAGCACGGGAAAGACCGTAGAAGCGGGGGCGGACGGCATAGGCTGGAGGCGCATGTCCTGTGGGTCGTCCGAGGAGGGTTTCAGCTGACATGGAGCAGACCGCGATCGTCACGGGCGGAACCGGCGGCCTCGGCGGCGCGGTCACGCACGCGCTGCTCGACGCCGGGTGGCGGGTCGTGGTGCCGTGGGTCGACGAGCGAGAGCTCGAGCGGGTGCAGGAGCACGGGCGCCTCGCGCTCGTCCAGGCCGACCTCATGGACCCCGCCTCGGCGGCGGACGTCGTCGCGACCGCGGGCGACGGCCTGCGCGCGCTCGTCAACCTGGTCGGCGGCTTCGCCCAGGGCGGGCGCGTGCACGAGACGCCGGTCGACGAGTTCGAGGCCCAGCTGCGGCTCAACCTGCGCCCCGCGTACCTGATGTCCGCCGCGGCGGTGCCCGTCCTCCTCGCCGCCGGCGGCGGCGCCATCGTGTGCGTGTCCTCGCGCGCGGCCCTGCGCCCGTTCCCGGGCGCGGCGGGCTACATCACGGCGAAGGCGGCGGTGCTCGCCTTCGTCGACGCGATGCACGCCGAGTACCGGGACGACGGCATTCGCACGAACGCGATCCTGCCCTCGACGATCGACACGCCCGCCAACCGCCGCTCGATGCCCGACGCCGACGTCGACACCTGGGTGAAGCCCGAGGCGATCGCACGCGTCGTGCGCTTCCTGTGCTCCGACGACGCGGCGGTCACAAGCGGCGCGCACGTGCCCGTCTACGGACGTGCGTGACGCGCGGGAACGCGCGCGTCGCACCATGAACGGGAGCTTGCGCTCCCGCGCGGGCGCGTCGCTACCCTCCGCGGCCATGGTCTGCCGCCCCCTCGCCCTGCTCGGCGCTCTCTGCGCGCTCCTGGTCATCGTCGCGCCGGCCTCGGCCAAGCAGCAGCCCGAGCCCCGCATCAAGCCCGGCGTCACGGCCGCGGGCGTCGACCTGTCGAACCTCACCGTCGGCGAGGCGGCGGTCCGCCTCGACCAGACCTACGCGACGGCCCTGACCGGGGACCTCGTCCTCGGCGCCGCCGGCCGGCCGTGGCCGCTCACCATGGCCGACGCGAAGCTCAAGCTCGACTCCGTGCGCACCGCCAAGCGCGCGCTGTACGCGAAGGCCGGCACGACGGCGGTCCCGCCGGCGATCGTCTTCTCGCGCGCGGCGGTCCGCGACTTCGTGACCCGCGTCGCCGGTGAGGTCCGCAAGCCCGCGCGCAACGCGGCGATCCGCATCACCGTCCGCCACATCTTCCGCACCAGGGCCCGGCCCGGCCGCGCGCTGCCGATCGCCGAGACGCGCAAGGCGATCGAGGCCGCGCTCGCCGACCCGGCGGTCCGCCGGACGGTCCACCAGCCGCTCGTGAGGGTCTCGCCGACGGTGACGTACAAGAACCTCGCGCAGGTCTACAACACGGTGCTGACGATCGACCGCCCGTCGTTCAAGCTGCGCCTCTTCAAGGGCCTGAAGTTCAGCCGGTCCTACGGCATCGCGGTCGGCATGGCCGGCCTCGAGACGCCCGCCGGGCGCTACGCGATCCAGAACAAGCAGGTCAACCCGGCCTGGCACGTGCCGAACAGCGCGTGGGCGGGCTCGCTCGCCGGCCAGGTCATCCCGGGCGGCGCGCCGAACAACCCGCTGAAGGCGCGGTGGATGGGCATCGCGAACGGCGTCGGGATCCACGGCACGGCCGAGTCCTGGTCGATCGGCACGCGCGCCTCGCACGGGTGCATCCGGATGCACGTCAACGACGTGGTCGACCTGTTCCGCCGGGTCCCGGTCGGCACGCCGGTCCTCATCCGCTGACCGCGGTGGCCGGCCCCGTCGCGGGGGCGTAGCATCGGCGGCGTGGACCACGCGCGCGTCCTCGTGCTGGCGAACCGGACGGTCGACTCTCCGCGGCTGCGGGAGTACCTCCTGGAGCGCCGCGAGCGCGGTCCCATCACGGTGACGCTGCTCGTCCCGGCTGCCTGGGAGATCCAGGACCCCCACGGCGGCGTCGAGTCGGGCCGCCGGCGCCTGCACGCCGCGCTGCGCGCGATGCGCGAGGACGGCTTCGACGTGGACTGCAAGCTGGGGGACCCCGATCCGGTCACCGCGCTGCGCCACGCGTGGCGGCCGGGGCGCTTCGACGAGGTCGTCGTGTCGACGCTGCCGAGCCGGCTCTCGCGCTGGCTGCAGATCGACCTGCCCCGCCGCGCCGAGAGCATCACCGGCGTGCCCGTCACGGTCGTCGAGGCCGTCGCCGCGCCGGTCGCCTGAGCGCCGCGCGGCGCGCGGACGGGGTCGATCGTCACCATGCGCCGATGCCCCACTCCCGCCTGGCGCTCGCCGGATTCCTCCTGGGCGCCGCCGGCATGTTCGCCGTCATGTACTCGACGCAGGCGATCCTGCCGGAGCTCGCGCGCGACTTCGACGTCAGCGCCGCGGAGGCCGGGCTCACCGTGTCGGTCGTCATCGTCGTCCTCGCCGCCGGCGCCTGGGTCTGGGGGCCGCTGTCGGACCGGTGGGGGCGCAAGCGCACCCTCGTGCTCGCCAGCGCGCTCGTCGCCGTGCCGACGCTCGCGAGCGCGCTGGCGCCGACCTTCGAGCTCCTCCTCGTCTGCCGCGCGCTGCAGGGGCTGTGCATGCCCGGGCTGCTCACCGTCGGGGCGCCGTATGTCGTCGAGGTCTTCAGCCCGGCGCTCGGCGGGCGGGCGATGGGCATCTACATCGCCGCACTCGTCTGCGGCGGGATCGTCGGGCGCGTGGGCATCGCGCTGGCGACGACGCTCATCGGCTGGCGCTGGTCCATCGGCCTCCTGTCGCTGCTGCCCGCGGCCGGCGCCGTGCTCATGGCCCGCACCCTCGCCGAGGCGCCGCGCGTCGAGGTCACGACGAAGCGCTGGGACGCCGTGCGCCGCCTCGCCCGCAACCGCGGCCTGCAGCAGGCGACCGCCGCGGCGAGCGCGCTCTTCTTCGCGTTCGTCGGCGTCTTCTCGTTCGTCACGTTCCGCCTCGAGGGGGAGCCGTTCCACTGGAGCCAGGCGGGCGCGAGCCTCGTCTTCCTGATGTGGGGCTTCGGCGCGCTCGGCCCCGTCGCGGGCGCGATCGCCGACCGCACCGGCTGGCGGACGGTCGTCGTCGCCGCGCTCGCGCTCGGCGCGGGCGGCATGGTCCTGACGCTGCCGGCGACGCCGCTGACGCTCCTCCCGGCCCTGGCCGTCCTCGCGGTGGCGATGTTCTGCGGGGTCACCGCCGCACAGCTCGGCACCGCGACCTCGACGACGGCGGATCGCGGCGTGGCCAGCGCGATGTACTTCAGCGTCTACTACGCCAGCGGCGCGCTCGGCGGCTACCTGCCCGGGCTGGCCTGGGAGCACTGGCGCTGGGGCGGCGTCGTCGCCGGCTGCCTCGCCGTCGTCGTGCTCGCCCTCGGGCTCGTCATGGCGCAGCCGCAGCCGCAGCCGCAGCCGCTCCCCGACTGACGCGCGCCGCGGCCGGCGTCGTCGTGCTGGCACGCCCCGCGCTCTGGGAGCGTCCTCCACCGCGTCGGTGCGGGTAGCTCCCTGGCCTCGGCGGCGCCCGCCGGAGATCGTCTCCAGGCACTTCTGACCAGGAGAAAGACATGACTTCCAAGCGCTGGACGCTCGTCGTGGTCTGTGCCGCCACGGCGATGCTCATGCTGGACATCGCGGTGGTGAACACCGCGCTCTCACGGATCGCCGAGGACCTCGACACCGGCCTCAGCGGCCTGCAGTGGGTCGTCGACGCCTACACGCTCGCGCTCGCGGCCGTCGTCCTCACCGCCGGCTCGCTGGCCGACCGCTTCGGCCGCCGGCGCCTCTTCACGATCGGCCTGGCGGTCTTCACCGCCGCCTCCGGCGCCTGCGCCGCCGCGACCGACATCCTCTTCCTCGACGTGGCCCGCGCCGTCCAGGGGGTCGGGGCCGCGGTGATGTTCGCCGTCTCGCTGGCCCTGCTCGCCCAGGCGTTCCCCGGCGCGCGCGAGCGCGCCGGAGCGCTCGCCGCCTACGGCGCCACGATCGGCGGCACGTTCGCCGTGGGCCCGCTCGTCGGCGGCGCCCTGACCAGCGCGATGGACTGGCAGTGGATCTTCCTCATCAACATCCCGATCGGCATCGCCTGCCTGTGGATCACGCGGGTCTCCGTGAGCGAGTCGCGCGATCCGCGCGCCCCGCGCGTGGACTGGCTGGGCCAGACGGCGCTGTCGGCCGGCCTGTTCCTGCTCGTGCTCGGGCTGCTGCGCGGCAACGAGGAGGGCTGGACCAGCACGCCGATCGTCGCCGAGCTGGCCGGCGCCGCGGCGCTGGTCGTCGCCTTCCTCGTCATCGAGGCCCGCGTCGCCGAGCCCATGCTCCCGCTGCGGCTGTTCCGGAACCCGTCGTTCACCGGCGCGCAGATCGCGGCGACCGCGATCTCGGCCACGTTCTTCGCGTCCTTCCTCTACATGACGCTGTACATGCAGCACGTGCTCGGCCTCTCGGCGGTCGAGACGGGCCTGGCCTACCTCCCCGCGACGATCGTCATCTTCTTCGTCTCGGGGGCGACGCACACGCTCACCGAACGCGTGTCGCCGCGGGTCATGATCGCCGGCGGGCTCGGCCTCGTGGCGGTCGGGATGGCGCTCTTCACGATGGCCGACGCCGGCTCGAGCTGGACGGCGATGCTCCCCGGCGAGCTCGTCGCCGGCGTGGGCTGCGGCCTGTTCAACCCCGCCCTGACGGCCGTCGCGCTCGGCTCGGCGCCGATCGAGCAGAGCGGGCTGGCGGCCGGCGTGAACGACACGTTCCGCCAGGCCGGCATCGCCGTCGGCGTCGCGGCCCTCGGCGCGCTGATCCCGGCCGAGGCCGCCCTCGGCGGCGGGTCGGCCGTCGAGTACGTCAACGGCCTGCACGACGCGCTGTGGGTCGGCGTCGGCGTGGCCGCCGTGGGCGCCGTCGCGGCGGGGGCCCTCATCCGCTCGGGCGCCCGCACCCCGCGTGTCGTCGCCGAGCTCGTGCCCGCGCCGGCCTGAGCCGGCCCGACGGCCGCGTCCGGCCCGGGTGCGCGCTGGCGCATCCGGGCCGCGGCGTGCGCGCCGCTACATTGCACGGCCCCATGGGTCAGAGAGCACTCGTCGTCATCGACATGATCAACACGTACGACCACGAGGACGCGGACGTGCTGCGCGAGAGCGCCGAGAAGGTCGTCCCGGTCATCGCCGGCCTCGTCAAGCGCGCCCGCGAGGCGGGGGCGCCGGTGATCTACGTCAACGACAACTTCGGCGAGTGGCGCTCGGACCACCGCACGCTCGTCGAGAGCGCGCTGGCCGGCGAGCACGCGTCGCTCGTGGAGCCGATCGTCCCCGACGAGGACGCCATGTTCGTCGTCAAGGCGCGCCACTCGATCTTCTTCGAGACCCCGTTCGAGTATCTCCTCGGCCAGGAGGGCATCGACGAGATCGTGCTGGCCGGGCAGGCCACGGAGCAGTGCATCGTCTACTCGGCGCTCGACGCGCACATCCGGCACATCCCCGTCGTCGTCCCCCGCGACGCCGTCGCCCACATCCACGAGGACCTCGCCCAGGCCTCGCTGAAGATGATGGAGATCAACATGGACGCCGAGGTGTGCGCGGCCGACGACGTGCGGTTCCAGTCCGCGACTGGCCCGTAGCAGCTTCGCCAGCCGATGGCGAGGGGAGCGGTCAGCGCGCGGCTGACCGTCGCAGGTCCGGGGGGTCCCGCACCAAAGTCCAAGGGTATGTGCTCGATCTGCCGGTGTCCGGTCGATCGCGCGGCGACATCGTGTCAGGCGCCCCCTCACACGATCCAAGGACTGGCAATGGAACGTCTCATCAGCGTGCTCACGGCACGGCGCCGGCGCACGAAGACCGTGGGCCTCACGGGCGTCATCGTGCTCGCGATCGGAGCGATCGCGGTGGCCGCCCCGAACGGCCTCCTCAACCCCGGCAGCGGCGGCCCCCAGGGCGTCGTGGCCGTCGGACCGGTGAGCCCGACGCACGGATTCCCCGACTGGTACCGGGACACGAACGGCACCGACCTGGCGCCGTGCCTGGACCCGCAGGACCCCTACTGCGGCGGCGCCGTGGCGGCGCCGGACAACACCGCGCCGATCACGTTCCCCGACAACTTCCCCGACGAGTTCTTCTACCAGGCGGCCGACGCGGCGAACCTGACCAGCGCCGGGGGCGAGAAGGTGCTCGCGAGCTTCGCGCTGGAGGGCGCGTTCGCCAACGGCCCGGTCACGCAGGGCGACCAGATCGTCTTCTCGCGCATCCGCTACCGCATCAACGCGGGCCTCAAGCCCGACACCGACTACAAGGTCACCCACCCCTACGGCACGGACACCGTCCGCACCGATCCCGGCGCCAACGGCTTCTTCGTCACGCAGGACGTCGGCGTGACGCCGGGCGACTTCAGCCAGGCCCTCAAGGGCCGCGTCGGCCCGTTCCTGCAGTGGGCGCCCAACGCGGCCGACGCGACCGACGTCCCGCCCGTCGGCTACGTCGGCGACGGCGTGACGCCGCACAAGGTCCAGGGCAGCGAGCTCGGCACGAACTTCGTGCGCATCGAGGGTCCCGGCATCGGCGGCGCCGCCGGCGCCGTCAACCCCAACCCGTGCCGCACGTCCGGCGCGAACGCCTACAGCGGCCCGGTCAACGACTGCATCGAGACCGACCAGTTCACGCTCGTCGGCAAGAAGTCGACGAACGCCGGCGTCGACGTGACGCGGGCGACCTACGAGCGCGGCGCCACCGGCGCGGGCGCGAAGATCCAGGTCCTCGCCGGCTCGAAGGCGCTCGAGGACATCGTCGTCCAGGACGGCGACAACGGCCCCGGCCCCGGTCGCCTCATCCCGACCACGCCGCTGCGCGGCGACGCCGGCCGCTACCTGGCCCGTGTCGACGTCGCCGGCGCCCTGCCGGCGTACGTCGACGTCATCAACCGCGGCGACGTGCCGCAGACGACCAAGCACGTGAAGCTCACCGACGCCGTCACGGGCACGGCGGTCTACCACGTGACCAGCTCGGGCAAGGACACGCTGCACGTCGCGGCGTCGTCGAGCGACAAGGCGCTCTCGCCGACGGAGATCACCCTGCCGCAGCTCAAGACGGCGCTCGGCACCGACGGCCAGGCCGACATCGCGACGGCGGCGCCGCCGGAGTCGGTGACGATCAGCTCCTCGAAGGGCGGCTCGGTCACCGTCCCCGTCGCGATCGACGGCGAGGGCCTCGCCGCCCTCCCGCTGCTGGCGGACGCCGGCCCGGACATCACGGTCGAGCAGGGCACCACGGTCACGCTCAACGGCGGCGGCTCCAGCGGGAACATCGACAGCTTCAGCTGGAACGCGCCCTCGGACGTCACCCTGACCGGGGCCGACCGGGCGAAGGCGACGTTCACCGCGCCGGCCCGGGAGACCACGCTGGCCTTCCAGCTCACGGTCACGGGCAACGGTGAGACGAAGACCGACGAGGTCCTCGTCAAGGTCAAGCCGGTCAACCCGGCCAAGGCGGTCATCGCCCCGGTCGGCGCGACGGTCCTGCAGAACCTCCCGATCACGCTCGACGCCTCGGGGTCCGACGGTGCCGCGCGCTTCGAGTGGTCGCAGGTCAGCGGGACGCCCGTGACGCTCGACAACCCGAACGTGGCCAGGCCGACGTTCCTGTTCCCGAAGACCACGACGCCCATCACGATGCGCGTCCGGGTTCGGAGCAGCGCGGACCAGACGGCCACCGGTGGGGCATGCGCGGCGCCCGCGTGCGACGCGGCCACGATCACGCTCACGCCGGAGCCGGACCTGCTGCTGAACATCCGCGCGAAGAACGACGGCAAGGGCCGCTGGGTCGTGGACGGCACGTCCTCGGTCCTCGTGTCGAACAACGTCCGCGTCCACGCGGGCGCGACGAACGCCGGCGCGCTCATCGGCACAGGGCTCGTGGACCCGACCGGCGCCTGGAAGGTCGACGTGCGCAACTCGCAGGTCGCGGTGCCGGCCTGCCGGTGCGTGAGCGTCGAGTCCGACCGCGGCGGGTCGCAGCTGAACATCCCGCTGGGGTAGCGCGGGCGCCGCGGTCCACATGCGGCCCGCGGCCCACCGAGCTGCCTGACGACGCGACGGCGTCTGCCCTCCACGCGGGGGCAGGCGCCGTCGTGCGTCCGTGATCGCCGCTCGGCCTGGACGGGCGGCTCGGGGACCCGAGATGATGGGTCGCGATGTCCGCGACGACCGATCTGGTCGGGCGCGAGCCCGAGACCCGCGTCCTGGACGCGCTCGTCGACGGCGTGCACGAGCGCGGCGGCAGCCTGGTGCTGCGCGGTGAGCCCGGGATCGGGAAGTCGGCGCTCCTGGCGGCCGCGGCCGGGCGCGCCGCCGATCGCGGGATGCGCGTGCTGAGGACGGCCGGGGTGCAGTCGGAGACGCGCCTGCCGTTCGCCGGCCTGCATCAGCTCCTGCGGCCCATCCTCGGCGAGGCCGGGGACCTGCCGGAGGCCCAGCGCGACGCGCTGCACGCGGCCTTCGGCCTCAGCGACGCCGCGGCCCCGGAGCTGTTCCGGATCGCCCTCGCGGTCCTCGACCTCCTGGCCGAGAGCGCGGGCCGCGCGCCGATCCTCGTGATCGCCGAGGACGTGCACTGGCTGGATCGCTCGACGTCGGATGTGCTCGCGTTCGTCGCCCGGCGCGTGGAGGCCGACCCGATCGTCGTCCTGGCCGCCAGCCGCGACGGATCCGAGAGCTCGCTGGTGGACGCGGGCCTGGCGGAGCTGCGGCTGCCGGAGCTCGACGCCGCCGCGTCGGCCGCGCTGCTGGACGCCCACGCGCCGGGGCTTCGGCCCGAGCTGCGCGCGCGGGTGCTCGCGGCGGCGGCCGGCAATCCGCTCGCGCTGGTCGAGCTGCCGCTGGCGTCGGAGCAGCTCGACGACGGCACCGCCCTGCCGGCGTGGCTGCCGCTGACGACGCGCCTGGAGCAGGCGTTCGCGGCGCGGATCTCCGAGCTGCCGACGGACACCCGCGCCCTGCTGGTGGTCGCCGCCGTCGACGACGAGGACGCCCTTGCCGAGGTCCTGGGCGCCGCCGCGCTGATCGTCGGCGCGGACGTCGGCGTGCACGACCTCGAGCCCGCCGAGGCCGCCGGCCTCATCGACCTCGGGGAGACGACGCTGCGGTTCCGCCATCCCGTGGTCCGCTCGGCGATCCGCCAGGCCACGAGCGTCGCCCAGCGCCACGACGCGCACGCCGCCCTCGCCGAGGTCCTCGCCGGCAAGCCCGACCGCCGGGTGTGGCACCGGGTCGGATCGGCCGTCGGGCCCGACGAGGACGTGGCGCGGGAGCTGGATGCCGCGGCCACGCGCGCGGTGCGCCGCG
>JAXDHC010000396.1:0-3242 GCA_034664705.1 Solirubrobacteraceae bacterium | reverse complement strand
ACCGCTCGTTCACCATCCACGGCGCGGGGACCGTCGTGACCGGGACCCTGTGGTCGGGGCGCGTCGCGCCCGGCGACGTCCTGAGCCTCCTGCCCGGCGGGACGCGCGCGCGCGTGCGCGGCGTGCAGGTCCACGACGAGCCCGTCGCGTACGCCGACGCGGGCCAGCGCGTCGCGCTGAACCTCGCGGGCATCGAGCGGCGCGCCGTCGCTCGCGGCGACGTGCTCGCCGCGCCCGGGGCCGTCGCACCGACCACGGTGCTCGACGCGGCGCTCGACCTGCGCGACGCCGAGCACGGCGCCCGCGTGCACGTCCATCACGGCACGCGCGAGGCGCCGGCCCGGCTCGTCGCGCTCGGCGGCGACCTGTGGCAGCTGCGCCTCGAGCGCCCGCTGCTCGCCCGCGCCGGCGACCGCGTCGTCGTCCGCTCGCTCGCCCCGCCGGACACCCTGGGCGGCGGTGTGGTGCTCGACCCGCACGCGCGCCGGCACGGCCGCCGGCCGGAGGTCCTGGCCCGCCTCGAGCGCCTGCGCCGCGGCGAGCCCGAGCCCGAGCCGCAGCCCGCGGCGCCGGCCGCCCCGGAGCCCGGACCCGCCGAGACGCCGGCGCTGTCGCCCGCCGCGCTCGCCCTCGAGGCGCGCCTGCGCGAGGCCGGCCACGAGCCCCCGAGCGAGGCCGACCTCGGCGCCGACGCCGCCGAGCTCGCGGCCCTCCGCGCCGCCGGCCGCGCCGTGCGCGTCGGGCGCTCGCTGCACGCCCATCCCGACGCGATCGCCGCCGTCCGCGCGCGCGTGACGGCGATCGTCGACGCCGAGGGCGCCATCACGCTCGGGCGCCTGCGCGACGAGCTGGGCACCTCCCGCAAGTACGCCCAGGCGCTCCTCGAGCACCTCGACGCCGTGCGCGTGACGCGCCGGCTGGCCGACGACAGCCGCGTGCTGCGCCGGCGCCCGGCCGGCTGAGCGGCTCGCCGGCGGCGCCGCCTACGGCCGCCGCGCGACGCCGGTCACGGGGAGCCGGGCGACGACGGGAGGGCGGACGGCCCTCACCTCAGCGCGGCCTGGACCGCCTGCTCGAACTCCTTGACGCCGAACGAGCCCTCCAGGCGCGCGGCGATGCGCCCGTCGCGGCCGACGGTGAACAGCCACGGCTCCGTCCGCAGGCCGAACGCGCGCAGCGACGGCCGCAGCCCCTTGTCGACCTCGTTGTCGCGGTAGACCTCCTGGTGGATGAAGGTCATGCGGTCGCCGTACTTCTCCCTGAGCTGCAGCGCGATGTCGACGACCGGGCCGCACACCTGCGACTGGCACAGCTGCGGCGTGGCGAAGAGCAGGGCGACGGGCTTGCGCCCGACGACGTCCTTGAAGCTCGTCTCGTGCAGATCGCGCGCGAACGGGCGGCGCGTGTCGACGAGCGCCATGTTGCCCGCCGCGCTCGCCACCGTGTCGGTGGCGACCTTCGGCGGGCGGTCCCCGACGTCCGGCACGGCGCTGCGGCGCGTCACGGTGACCTCGGCCGGCGCGCCGAGGAGGTCGGCCCCGCGCTTGGTCACGACGAGGACCGAGTACTTCCCGGCGCGGCGGAAGCGCACGTGGGCGGCGTAGATCTGGGCGATCGGGCTCGTCTCCGTCGCCGCGTTCTGGCTGCGGAACGCCGGCTTGGTGACGAGCGAGTCCGCCGGCGCCGGGAACGGCCCCTGCGCGGGATCCTCCGGCGTGGGCGCCACGTACACGGCGCTCTTGCCGTAGACGAACGCGTTGGCCTCGTCGAGGACGCCGAACGCGAGGCGGTCGGTGCCCGGCGTGAGGACCGACGTGGCGAAGCCGATCTTGTTGCCGGCGAGCGCGGTGTCGGCGATCTGCTGCAGCGTGCGCCCGCCGACGGCGGGGAAGTCGGCCTTCGTCGCGCTCGACGCCTCCGCGAGCCGGCGCGAGAAGTCCGACTGCGAGACGCCGGGCGGCGGCTTCGCGTCTCCGCTCTCCGAGCTGCCGCCGCCGCAGCCGGCGACGAGCGCGGCGACCGCGACGACGGCGAGCGCGAGGGACGGACGGGAGGCCAGGCGGCGCGGGATCACGGCCGGACAAGGTAGCGGGACGCGGAGCGCGTCCGCGCCACCGGCGCCGTCCGAGCGCGCGTTCACGGACCGTTCACAGCGGTTTCACCGCCTGGTGACGAGACGCCCGGCGGCGGCGGCCATCCTCCGCGGCGATGGAGGCGGCAGAGCATCTTCGCGACGTGATCCGGACGGGGGCCCTGGAGATCCACCCCGGCCAGGGCCTCGCGCGCGCCGACGGGCGCGCGCTGACGCTGTCGGTCCGCGAGTTCGGCCTGCTGGTCGTGCTCGCCGGGAGCGGCGGGACGATCGTGCGCCGCGAGGAGCTGTACCGCCGGGTGTGGGGCGGCGCGCTGCGGCCGGGGGACCGCTCGATCGACGTCTACATCCACAAGCTGCGGACCAAGCTCGAGGAGGCGCTGCCGGAGTGGGCGTTCATCCACACCCACGTCGGCTTCGGCTACCGCTTCTCCCCCGAGCGTTCACGCGCTTTTCACATCCCCTCCACGGATCGGTAACAGGCTGTCCGGCGATGCGCTGGGAGCCTGCTTCCGGTCACTCAACCGAACACGACGAGGAGTACCTGTGAGGTACAAGAACCTGCTCGCCCTGGGCTGCTGCGCCGCGCTCGCGGCCGGCGTCGCGGCATGCGGCAGCAACGACGAGAACCCGAACGCCGGGGCCTCGGGGCGGAGCGCGTCCGACGCGTCCTCCTCCAAGGCCGGCGGCACGATCAACGGCGCGGGCGCCACGTTCCCGCAGCCGGTCTACACCGAGTGGGCCGCCCGCTTCAAGGAGGACGGCGGCACGACGGTCAACTACCAGGGCATCGGCTCGGGCGGCGGCATCGCCCAGTTCACGGCCGGCACCGTCGACTTCGGCGCCTCCGACGCGCCGATGAAGGACGAGGAGATCGCGGCGGCCCAGAAGAAGGGCGAGCCGGTCCACGTGCCCACCGTGCTCGGCGCGGTGACGGTGTCCTACAACCTCGACGGCGTCGAGCAGGGGCTCAAGCTCGACGGCGCGACGATCGCCGACATCTTCCTCGGCAAGGTCAAGACCTGGAACGACCCGGCGATCGCCGGCCAGAACGCGGGCGTGAAGCTCCCGTCGGACGACATCACCGTCTGCCACCGCTCCGACGAGTCCGGCACGACGAAGAACTTCACCGAGTTCCTCGCCGACTACT
>JAXDHC010000395.1:0-4285 GCA_034664705.1 Solirubrobacteraceae bacterium | reverse complement strand
TGCAGACGGTGGACATCACGGCCGGCGACCGCGTCGCCCAGGGCTGAGGGCGCCACGATGACGATTCAGGACGATCTCTCCGCGGCGGGCGCCGTGGACGTGGACGAGGCCAACCGCCGCGCCGCCGAGGTGATCTGCTCCGCGCAGCCGGTGCTGGTGGACATCCTCCCGGCCCGGGAGGTGGTGCCCGGCCTCGACGAGCGGACGGTCCTCACCTCGGGCGCGCCGCTTCCGTGGGACGAGTACACCGGTGGGCAGCGCACGGCCGTGATCGGCGGCGCGCTGTTCGAGGGGCTGGCGGACACTCCGGAGCAGGCGGACGCGCGCCTGCGCGCCGGCGACATCGTGGTCGCCGGCTGCCAGGACCACGGCGTCATCGGCTCGCTGGCGGGCGTCACGACGCCGTCGATGCCGGTCCTCGTCGTCGAGGACGCCGAGCGCGGGACGCGCGCGTTCTGCACGCTGTTCGAGGGCAAGTCGCCCGCGCGGCTGAACTACGGCGTCTACAACGACGAGGTCCGCGACTCGCTGCTGTACCTCGAGCGCGTCGTGGCGCCGCTGCTGTCGGACGCCGTCCGCCGCAGCGGCGGCGTCCCGCTGCGCCCGATCATCCGCCGGGCGCTGCACATGGGCGACGAGCTGCACAGCCGCAACACGGCGGGCACGCTCCTCTTCACCCGCGAGCTGTTCCCGCAGCTCGTGGCGCTGGCCCGCGAGGGTCGCGCCGAGGTCGACGAGGTCGTCGACTACATGACGAGCGGCGACTACTTCTTCCTGCGCGCCTCCATGGCCGCGTCCAAGGTCACCATGGACGCGATCCGCGGCGCGGAGGGGGCGAGCGTCGTCACGGCGATGGCCCTCTCGTGCCGCGAGTTCGCGATCCGCGTCGCCGGCCTCGGCGACGAGTGGTTCCGCGGCCCGCTGCCCGAGATGGAGGGCGGCACGCTCTTCGCGGGCCACACGGAGGACGACATCGAGTTCATGGGCGGCGAGAGCCCGATCACGGAGAGCGCCGGCCTCGGCGGCTTCGCGCAGGCGGCGGCGTTCCCGCTGCAGGCCTACCAGGGCGGCACGCCGGAGCGGATGGTCGAGCTCAACCTCGAGATGTACGACATCACGACGGCCGAGCACCCCGAGTTCAAGATCCCGTACCTGCGCTACCGCGGCGTGCCGGTCGGCATCGACATCCGCCGCGTCGTCGAGACCGGGATCACCCCCGTCATGGACATCGGGATCGCCGGCCGCGGAGGCGGCCAGATCGGCGCGGGCGCCTTCCGCGCGCCCATGCAGTGCTTCACCGCCGCGCTCGACGCCTTCGAGCGCCGTCACCCGCAGGCCGCCTGAGCGGCCGCCCGACCGAACACCGAAACAGCAACAGGAGAACCATGTCGGTTACCACCTCTCAGATCTACGCAGAGACCCAGGAGTCGGCGCTGCCGTCGCCCGACCGGGTCGCCGAGGTCAAGGCGTCGCTCGAGTCCGCGGGGGTCGACTTCGTCCTCTCGTGCTGGGTCGACCTGCTCGGCGTCCCCAAGACGAAGCCCGTCCCGCTGCGCGAGTTCGAGAACCTCTGCCGCGGCAAGGGCCCGGAGTTCGCCGCGCACTCGGTGTCGATGGTGCCGGAGCTCGGCCCGTCCGACCCCGACCAGGTCCCGATCCCGGACCTCGACAGCGTGATGATCTGCCCGTGGGACAAGCGGATCGCGTGGATCTTCGGCGACCTCTACACCGAGGGCAAGCCGTACAACGTCGACCCGCGGCTCGTCCTCAAGCGCCAGGTGCAGCGCGCGGCCGAGGCCGGCTTCCACGTCTACGCCGGCTTCGAGCCGGAGTTCATCGTCATGCGCGAGGAGGACGGCCAGATCGTCAAGGCGTTCGGCGAGGACGAGCTGATGATCGCCGGCGAGCAGCTCAAGCGCCAGCCGTACGGCTACGACGTCGAGCACTCCCTCGACGGCCTGCCGTTCCTGCGCGACGTCGTCGCCGCCATGGACGACCTCGGCTGGGGCCTGTCGAACGTCGTGTGCGAGGGCGCGTTCTCGCAGTTCGAGCTCGACTACCACTACAGCGGCGCCGTCGAGGCCGCGGACCGCTTCTGCTTCCTGCGCGTGATGCTCAAGGAGATCGCCAAGCAGCACGGCTTCTTCGTGACCTACATGGCCAAGCCGACCAACGGCGACTGGCGCAGCGGCGCGCACATCAACCACAGCTTCGCCCGCATCGACGACCTCGACCAGAACGTCTTCGCCGGCGAGAACGGCGCGTGGGGCGAGCTGACGCTTCCCGCGGCGGCCGGCATCATGCGCCACGGCGAGGCGATCACGGCCGTGGCATGCCCGACGGTGAACTCCTACAAGGGCCTCGTCGGCCGCGTCGCCGGCCTCGAGGGCGGCACGCTCACCTGGGCGCCGACGCACATCACGTACGGGCACAACAACCGCTCCGCGATGATCCGCCTGCCGCAGCGGCGCAAGGCGATCGAGAACCGCGCGTGCGACATGTCGGTGAACCCGTACCTCGCGCTCGCGATGACGATCGGGGCGTCGCTGGAGGGCATCGAGCAGAACCTCGAGGCCGGCCCGCCGATGGAGCGCCCGCTGTACGACGTCACGCCGGCCGAGCAGGCCGAGCACGGCATCCGCCAGCTGCCCACGACGCTCATCGAGGCGATCAGGGCGTTCGACGCCGACGGGCTCGCCAAGGACGTCCTCGGCTCCACGATGCACGGCATGTACAGCCAGTACAAGCACGACGAGTGGGAGCGCTTCCACCAGAGCGTCACCCCCTGGGAGCAGGTCGAGTACCTGAAGTTCTTCTAGTCCGACCGCCGGCACGCTGCGGCCTCGAGGAGGCCGCAGCGCTGCGGCGGGCAGGAAGACGCGAAGATCGCCCCTCATGGCCGACGACACCACCGCCCCGACCACCCACGTCTTCCACGCCGGCGACGCGGTGCTGCAGTGCGGCATCACGCTGACCGACGCGCGGATCGTCTACGACGTGCACGGCACGCCCAACGCCGCGCGCGACAACGTGATCCTGTTCCCGACGCGCTTCGGGGGCACGGCGGCCGACAACCGCTACCTGATCGGCGCGGGCATGACGCTCGATCCCGGCGAGTGGTGCATCGTCGTGCCGAACATGCTGGGCAACGGCGTGTCGTCGTCGCCGGGCACCACGCCGGCGCCGCTCGACGGGCCGCGGTTCCCGCTCACGACCATCCACGACAACGTCGTGCTCCAGGGCCGGCTGCTCAGCGAGGAGCTCGGCGTCGAGCGCCTCGCGCTGGTCGTCGGCTGGTCGATGGGCGGGCAGCAGGCCTACGAGTGGGCCTCCTGGTTTCCCGACCGGGTCGCGCGCGCCGCGGTGCTGTGCGGCGCGGCGAAGACGACGCCGCACACCCACGTCTTCCTCGAGGGCGTGCGCTCGGCGCTCACGTGCGACGCCGCCTTCGCCGGCGGCGAGTTCCGCGAGCCGCCGCTGCGCGGCCTGCGGGCGATGGGCCGCACGTGGGCGGGCTGGGCGCTGTCGCAGGCCTGGTACCGCGAGCGGATGTGGCGCGGGATGGGCTACGCGACGCTCGAGGACTTCCTCGTGCGCTACTGGGAAGGCATCTACCTCTCGCGCGACGCGAACAACCTCGTGTCGATGATCCGCACGTGGCAGCACGCCGACGTGAGCGCCAACGAGCGCTACGGCGGCGACTTCGCGGCGGCGATGGGGGCGATCGAGGCCGAGGTGCTCGTCATGCCCGGCCGGACCGACCTCTACTTCCCGCCCGAGGACAGCGAGCACGAGGTCTCGCTGCTGCGCCGCGGGCGCCTCCTGCCGATCGAGTCGGTGTGGGGCCACTACGCCGGCGGCGGCCGGGCGCCCGAGGACGTCGCCTTCATCGACGACGCGCTCGGCGAGCTGCTGGCGCGCACGCCGGCGGCGTAGCGGCCCGCGGCCCCGCGAACCCCGTTGCAGCCGTCCGTCGCGCGGGTACCGAGGGGGGCAGGGCGCGCCGATGGGGGCGTGCCGGCAGACGAAAGAGGTCCGCATGACCACGGTCGCTGCACCGCCGCGAACCACCGTCGCCGAGCGCCGGGAGTCGTGGTTCGCCGCGCTCGGGACACGGGGGCGCCGCGCCTTCGCGGCGGCCTTCGCCGGCTACACGCTGGACGCGTTCGACCTGATCATCCTCACGCTGTCGCTGACCGCGATCGGCGCCACCTTCGGAGTCTCGACGGGCCAGACCGGGCTGCTCTCGACGGTCACCCTCTCGGCCTCGGCGCTCGGCGGCGTC
>JAXDHC010000394.1:0-3679 GCA_034664705.1 Solirubrobacteraceae bacterium | reverse complement strand
CGGCCCTGCTCGTCCCCGTGGCGATCGTCGCCGGCCTCGCCATCCCGCCCATCTCGGCGACGCTGCGGCCGCTCTGGCCGCCGATGCTGCGCGACGAGCCCGACCTCCTCCCGACCGCGTACGCCCTCGACTCCGTGCTCATCGAGCTCGTCTTCGTCCTCGGGCCGCTGCTGACCGCGGCGGCGACCGCGCTGCTCTCGCCGGTCGCCGCGCTCGCCATCGCGGCGGCGCTGCTCGTCGCGGGCACGCTCGCGTTCACGGCGTCGCCGCCGTCGCGCGCGTGGCGGCCGACCGCCGAGCCCCACGGGCTCGGCTGGCTCGGCGCCCTGCGCTCGCCCGGCATCCGGACGCTCGCGGCGTCGATGATGCCGCTCGGGTTCTGCTTCGGGGCGATGGAGGTCACGCTGCCGGCGTTCAGCGAGGAGATGGCCAGCCCGGCCTGGGCGGGCGTCCTGCTGGCGGTGTGGTCGCTGGGCAGCGCGGTCGGCGGCCTCGCGTACGGCGCGCGGGCGGACACGCTGCCGCTCGCCCCCACGTTCGTGCGGCTCTCGATGCTGCTCCCGCTGACGTACCTGCCGCTCGCCGCGAGCCCGTCGCTCGCCGTCATGCCGGTGCTCTGCCTCCTCGCCGGCCTGGCGATCGCGCCGCTGCTGGCGAGCGGCAACCAGCTCGTCGGCGACGTGGCGCCGCCGGGCGCGCTCACCGAGGCCTACACGTGGCCGATCACGTCGCTCGTCGTGGGCGTGGCCGTCGGCAACGCCATCGCGGGCCTCCTCGTCGAGGCCGCCGACTGGCGCGTCGCGTTCCTGGCCGCCGCGTTCGGGGCCGGCATCGGCGGCGTGCTGGCGTTCACGCGCCGCGCGACGCTCGGGCTCTCGGCGGCCTGAAGTCGGCGCACCGGGAGCGGCCGGCCGCCGCGGTCAGCGCCAGCGCCCGCCGGCCTTCGCCCAGTCGAGGAGGTGCTCGACGCGGCAGAAGGCATCGGCGATGCGGTGCTCGCCGCGGTGGCGCACGAGCAGCACCCGCCGGTCGCCCAGCGCGCCGCCGCACTGGGCGCAGCGGCCGAGGCCGTCGTCGGGCTCGCCGTCCTGGAGGATGGTGCCCGGCTCCCAGTGCGCGCCCTGGATCGCCCACGGCACGACGTGCTCGAGGCGGCAGAACGTCGCCCGCCGCTCGCCCTCCGGCTCGGACGCCCGGAAGCCCTCGTCGCGCCCGACCTCGACACCGCACCAGCTGCATTGGATCCCGCTCATCGGTGCGGAAGCGTATCCGGGGCCGCAGCGGACCCTCGCTATCGTCCACCGCCATGCCGGAGCAGCTGAAGATCGTCGTCCTCGAAGGCGACCAGACGGGCCAGGAGCTCCTCGAGCAGTCCCTCCTGGTCCTCGAGCCCGACGTGATCGGCCTGGAGCTCGACCTGCCGCGCTACGACCTCTCGCTCGAGCGCCGCCGCGAGACCGAGAACGCGGTCGTCGCCGACGCCGCGCACGCGATGCGCGAGGCCGGCTACGGCATCAAGGCGGCGACCGTCACGCCCGAGGGCCGCGACGACGTCGGCTCGCCGAACCGCATCCTCCGCGAGGAGGTCGACGGCAAGGTCATCATCCGCACCGGCCGCCGGATCCCCGGCGTCAACCCGATCGCGGGCGTCCATCACCCGATCTCGGTGGTCCGCATGGCCGTCGAGGACGCCTACGGCGCGAAGCAGTGGCGCGAGGGCGAGGAGGGCGCGCCCGAGGAGATCGCGTTCCGCACGGAGCGGATCACCCGCTCGACGTGCCGCGCGGTGGCCGAGTACGCGTTCCGCACCGCCCGCGAGATGGGCGGCCGCGTCTACGGCGGCCCGAAGTGGACGGTCTCGCCGACGTACGAGGGGATGCTCAAGGAGGAGATGGACGCCGCGGCGCAGCGTCATGCCGAGGTGCCCTACGAGCCGGTCCTGATCGACGCGACCTACGCCGGGCTCATCTCCGGCGCCGCCGACTCGCCGCTCGTGATCCCGGCGCTCAACCGCGACGGCGACTGCCTCAGCGACCTCGTCATGCCGATGTTCGGCTCCATTGCGGGCGCCGAGTCTGTCCTCCTGGCCTTCGACGCGGACTTCGACACCAAGGTCGCGATGGCCGAAGCCCCGCACGGGACCGCCCCGGCGCTGCAGGGCAAGGACATCGCCAACCCGATGGCCATGATCCTGGCGAGCGCCGCGGTGCTGCACTACGCGGCGGTCAAGGGCTACGAGGGCGCCGGCCGCGCCTCGCGCGCGATCTACGAGTCCGTCCTCGAGGCGACCGCCTCGGGCATCCGCACGCCCGACCTCGGCGGCCACGCCACCACGAGCGAGTTCACGACGGACGTCATCGGGCGCGTGCGCACGAAGATCGACGTCTGGTCGTCGCTCGGCTCGAACGTGTAGCCGGGGCGGCGGCGGTCGACTTCGGGGTCGTTTTCCGGGCCCAAGTCGACACTCGATGCGTCGCTGCGCTCGGTGGCGCTCCGCGGGTCGCGCGCCGCGGTGCGCGGCGCAGCCCGCCCGCAGCGAGGTGAGGTCCGACCGTGGGGAGCCGGGCGCTCGGCCCGCGCTCGATGTCTCGCGGGTCGTCGGTGACGGGTTTGTCGTCTCTGCGACGACAAACCCTTCACTCGTTGGCGCAACCGCCATCTGCGCGATGCCCGCACGTCCAGCGTGCGGTTCGGGGCCGCCTCGGCCCCACCGACCAGCCTCTGCAAGATCCCTTGCACGTCCCTCGTTCCGTCCGGCCACCAGCCTACCTTTCCGAACACATGTTCCCCCGCCCCGAACATCCCGCTCCCCCGGCCCGCCCATGGCGCCACACGCTCCGCGCGACCCTCGATCTCGTCGTCGCATTCGCGACCCTGCGGGACGCCGAGTCGCCCGCCGAGGCCGCCGATCGCCTCTCCGCCCACCCGGCGCCGGGCGAGCGCCCGCGCCACGCCGCCATGGGGTTCGACCGCCTGTCCACGCCGGCGAGCGGCCCGCAGCAGGGCGCGCCGCCGGCGCACGCCGAGCACCCGCACCGCCATCCGCTCCACCCCCCGCTCCGCGCGCGCCGTCCGGGCGCCGTCCGCCCGGCCGCCCAGCCGTGCCTGAGCCCGCTGCCCGCCCGTCCGGTCGCCCGCGCGAGCTCGCCGGCGTCCCCGCGCTGAGCGGCCACGTCATGCGGCGCCGTCCGCGGTAGCCGCCGCCTCGCGCGCAGCGCTCCGCACGGCCGCCAGTTGTTGGGCGCCGCGTGGCGTGGCCGCATCGAGGGGGGTGTCGTCCCCGGGCGACCGCGGCCTCGCTCGGCGCTGCGACGACCGCGAGTGGTCACTTGTCGTCCTTGAAGGGCACAAAGTGACCACTCGGCCCGGTTACCCGCTCGCTGCCCACGGGCCAGGCGCCGGATGGCGCGGCGCGCCGCGTGGCGCGCCGACGGTGGGGCGCGGCGCGGTGTGATCGCACCGAGGGCGAGGCCGTCCGCCGGCGCTCGGGGGGGCCCTGCGAACACGAGTGTCGAGGTGATCCCGCTGCTGCCGCTGAGAACCGCGAGTCGCGTCGCAATACGGGCTTAGGTCGACGCTCGGGGGATCGCGCGGCGTCCGGCGTCCCACCGCCGGCCGCCCCAGAAGACGCACCGCCGCCCGCTGCACCGCCGGGCGGGCGGGCGGGTGCATGCGGTGC
>JAXDHC010000393.1:0-9098 GCA_034664705.1 Solirubrobacteraceae bacterium | reverse complement strand
CCAGTCGAGCAGGAACACGTCGTAGCCCTCGTCGAGCATGTACTCGATGAACGAGTGGCCCTTGCGCAGGTCGAAGATGTCGGGCCGGTTGATGAGCGCGAAGACGAGCAGCAGCGGGATCGGGTACCGGCGGTTCGGGCTGCGGTAGCGGTAGAGCGTCGTCGTGCGGTGCGTCCACACGACGTCCTTCGGCGTGGTGCCGATCGGGGCGTCGCGCTCGGTGAGCACGATGTTGGCGAACTCGAGCGCCGCGATCGGCGTGCGGGCGAGGCGCTCGAACGGGCTCATTCCGCGGAGCGGCGCGTCGTCCGGCGGCGGGGCGTCGTGGCGGGCTTGGCGTTCGAGCTGCCGTTGCGCGACGAGAGGTCGTCGCGCAGCTCCTCGACCTCGCGCAGCACCTGCTCGAGCTTGTCCTCGGTGCGCCCGAGCTGGCGCGTCAGGCGGTTGAGGTCCTGCCGGCTGGCGACGCGCAGGTTGCGCAGCACCAGGTCCATCGCCTCGTTGCCGATGCGCGTGAGCGCGACCGCGTTCTCGGTCACCATGGCGAGGAGCTCGCCGAAGCTGTCGCGCGACACGACGCGCTCCGCGGCGCGGGCCACGCGGGTCTCTGCCTCCTCGTACAGCCGCCGGACCTCCTGCTCCGGAGTCGGCTGGGGGGCACCGTCGGACTTGGGCTTGTCGGCCATCGTCGCTGAGCATATGCCCCGTCGGCCACTAGCATGAACATTTGATGGCCGACGGTGAACGAGCGGAGGGCCTGGGCGAGATCATCCGTCGCCAGCGCGAGCTGAGCGCGCTCTCGATGCGCCAGTTCGCCGATCTGGTGGGGATCTCCAATCCGTACCTGTCCCAGATCGAGCGCGGCCTGCGCGCCCCCTCCGAGCGGGTGCTCGAGGGGATCGCGAAGTCCCTCCAGGTCTCGGTGGACAGCCTGCGCGAGCAGGCCGGGCTCGACGCGGAGGCCGAGGCCACGCCCGCGGTCGTCGAGGCGATCCGCGCCGACCCGAAGCTCACGGGCCGCCAGCGCCAGGCGCTGCTGGAGGTCTACACGGCGTTCACCGCGCAGACCGCCAAGGGCCGCCGGCGCTGACGCCGGAACGGCCCTAGGGCGCCGGGATCGCGCGCGCCATCGCGGTCGCCGCCTTGCCGCGGCGGCGGGCCTGCGACGGGTGGGCGTCGCGCCTGGAGTGCTCGAGCGTCGCGGCCATCACGACCGGCCAGTGCTCGCGGAGCGCCTCGCTGCCCATGAACAGGCCGAGGTGGCCGCCCCGCGTCGTGCGGGCGAGCATGTCCTTCGGCGGCGTGGAGACGTGGTCGGCGAGCGCGAAGACCTGCTCCGGCGGCGTGATGTGGTCGGTCGCGCCGGCGAGCATGTTCACCGGACACGTGATCCGGCCGAGATCGACCGGGGCACCATCGATCGTCAGGGTGCCGCTGACGAGCTCGTTCTTGGCGAACAGGTGCTCGACGAGCCAGAGGTAGAACGGGCCCGCGATGTCCTGCGTGTGCTTGTACCAGTCCTCGAAGGCCCGGTAGCGGTCCACGTGGTTGGGCTGGCGGAGGTTGGCCAGGAGCTGCAGCTGCTTGCCGACCTCGTTCTCGGGCTTGATGACGATGAAGCCACCGAGCAGGAAGTCGCCCTTGAGCACGCCGTTGCCGAGCGCCACGAGGTTCTTGTAGAAGCGCAGGTCGTCGTCGGTGAGCGCCTGGACGCTCTCGTGGATGACCGCGTCGCCGGCATGGAAGTCGATCGGCGCGCCGGCGATCGTGAGGGTGTTCACGTTCTCCGGGTGCAGCGCCGCGTAGATCGTCGCCAGCCAGCCGCCCTGGCAGTCGCCGACGAGGTTCACCGGCTCGCCGATCTGGTCGACGGCGGCGCCGACCTCGCCGATGTAGTCGGAGATCGTGGCGTCCTTCGTGGACTGGGTCGCGCCGATCCAGTCGAGCGAGTAGAGGCGGTCGAGCCCGACCGCGGCGATCGTCCGCATCTGGCTCTGCTCGGTGCTGTAGTCGACGATGCACGAGTCGTGGCCGGCCTGCGGCGGCAGCACCAGCGTCGGCGCGACGTCGGCCGGCGAGGCGGCCGAGAAGTCGCGCAGCCGGGTGAGCGCGCTGCGTCGCACGATCCTGTGGCGGCTCGCCCACCGCGGGGGCCGGCGGTCGGTCATCAGCTGCCACCACCGCATGCCGTCCAGCGCCATGTCCACCGGCGTGCGGGCCTCGGCGATGGCGCCGGCCCAGTAGTCGGTCACGCCGCTCATCGCGGCCGTGAGCGTCTCGACGGCCGCATCGACGCCGCGGCGCGTGACCGGCGGCACACCGCATGCGGGCGGAATGGGAACATCTGCATACCCGTGACCCATGCAGACAACCTACCCACCAGTCAGGATGCGCAACGCGCCGTGATCGTCACCGGTGCCGCGAGCGGCATCGGACGCGCCATCGCGGAGCGCCTGATCGACGACGGCATGCAGGTGCTGTCGGTCGACCTCCAACCCCCGTCCGACGGCCCGGGAACGCCGTTTGCAGCGGATTTGACCACCCGCGAGGGCAACCGCGCGGCCGTCGACGAGGCGCTCGAGCGCTTCGGCCGGATCGACGCGATCGTCCCCAACGCCGGGTTTCAACATGTGTCCCCGGTGGTTGATTTCCCCGAGGAACGGTGGGATGCGCTGCTGTCGATCCTCCTCACGAGCCCGTTCCTGCTCGCCAAGTACGCGTGGCCCGCGCTCGTGGAGAGCGGCGACGGGCGCATCTGCGTCATCGCGTCGGTCCACGGCCAGGTCGCCTCGCCGTTCAAGGCGGGCTACGTCTCGGCCAAGCACGGCGTCATCGGCCTCGTGAAGACGCTGGCGCTCGAGGGCGCCGAGCACGGCGTCCTCGCGACGGCGGTGTGCCCCGGCTTCGTCCGCACGCCGCTCGTGGAGAAGCAGATCGCCGACCAGGCCAAGGCCCACGGGCTGCCCGAGGACCGCGTCCTCGAGGAGGTCATCGTCGCGCCGCACGCCGTGAAGCGCCTCATCGAGCCCCACGAGGTGGCCGGCGTCGTGGCGTTCCTCCTCGGCCCCGGCGGCCGGGCGTTCACCGGCACGCCGGTGACGATGGACCTGGGCTGGTCGGCCCGGTAGCGGAGAGTCTCTAGAGCGCGGCCAGGAAGTCGCCCGCGGCGCGGTCGAGCTCGGGCGCGTCGGTGAAGTAGAGATGCCCGGCGCCCGGCCCTTCGACGAGCCGGGCGTCGGGGATGCGCTCGGCGAGCACGCGGCCGTTGGCCGGAAGCACCATCACGTCCTCGGTGCCGTGGATCACGAGCGTGGGCGCGGCGATCGAGCCGAGCCGGCCGTACGTGTCGTGGTTCAGGGCCGCGGCGAGCTGCGCGCGGTAGGGCTCCTGCTCGATGGGGAAGCGCAGGCGCTGGGCGATGTCCTGCGCGATCCGGTCGCCGTGCTCGGCGCGCGTCGCGGGGCCGTAGTTGTAGGGGACCGAGGCCCAAACGGCCTCCTCGGCCGGCATTCGGCCGCGTCGCTCGAAGAACGCGAGGGTGGTCGCGCTGGCGGGGGCGGCGTTCGGCCCGCCCGGCGTGGTGCACCCGAGGACGAGCCCGCGGACCCGGTCGGGATGGCGCAGCGCGATCTCCTGGGCGATCATCCCGCCGAGCGAGATGCCGTAGACATGCGCGGAGGCCTCGCCGGCCGCGTCGAGGACGGCGGCCGCGTCGTCGGCCATCTGCGCGACCGAGTAGGGGCCCGGCGGACGGTCGCTGCGCCCGACGCCGCGGTTGTCGAAGGCCAGGACGCGGAAGCGCTCGGCCAGGGCGGGCACGGTGCGCCACCAGCCGGTGGCGTTCATGCCCAGGCCCATGACGAGGAGCACGGGCGCGCCCGCGCCCGTGCTCTCCCAGTACAGCTCGGTGTCGCCGCTGCGGGCGACGGCCATCGTGCTACTTGAGCAGCTCGCGGCCGGTCGAGACGTAGACCTTCGTCAGCTCGCGCGTGAAGCGCGCCTGGGCGTCGACGATGGTGGAGACCCACTCGACGTCGGACTGCGTGGCGACCTGCTCCTGGTAGTCGGCGATCGACTGCAGGGCCTTCTCGTACGCGTCGAGGTACGCGCCGCCGGCCTTCTTGCTCGCGCCGACGATGCGCTCGTTGAGGTCGGTGATGCGCTCGGTGGTCTCGTTTACAGCGTTCTTGTTGTTCGTGGCGGTGGCCATGGTGTTCTCCTCTTCGTTCACTGTTCTGCTAGCAGGTTAGCAACTATTTCGGCTAAAAGTAAGCAGCCTCGCGCGCGAAGTTGCCATCGAACATGCCGCGTGTGGGGGGTTCTGCCCTCGACGGCGGCGCGCCGTCGTGGTAGACCGGCACCCCACGCGAGAGAGAGCAGGAGGACCCGCCACATGGCCACCAGTGCCGCTTCGAAGTACGACCAGGTTCGCGCCGAGCACGAGTGGAACGTGCCCGAGCGCTACAACATCGTCACCGACGTCTGCGACAAGCACCCGCGTGACAAGCCGGCGATGATCTGGGAGCGCTACGACGGGGAGCGGCGCGAGCTGAACTGGGGCGAGCTCCAGGATCTCGCCAACCAGGCGGCGAACTGGCTCGCCGAGCACGGCGTGGAGCGCGGCGACCGCGTCGCCGTCGTGCTGCCGCCCACGCCCGAGACGGCGGCGATCTTCTTCGCGGCGTGGAAGCTCGGCGCGATCCTGCTCTCGATGTCGGTGCTCTACGGCGACGACGGCATCCGCCACCGCCTGACCGACTCGCAGTCGAAGGTGCTCGTGACCGACGAGGCCAACGCGCCGCGCTTCGACGCCGCGTGGGTCGAGGAGATCCTCGTGCTCGACGGGGACACGCTCGAGGGCCGCTCGACGGAGTTCGAGACGGTGGACACGGCGGCCGACGACCCGGCCCAGCTCTACTACACCTCCGGCACGACGGGGGTGGCCAAGGGCGTCGTCCACGCCCACCGCTACATCCTCGCCCACGAGGAGTTCGTCTACTGCCACGACGTCCAGGACGGCGAGCGCTTCCACGGCATGGGCGAGTGGGCGTGGGCCGCGGGGATCGCGCCGCTGCTGGGCCCGTGGCGCTACGGCGCGCTGCAGTGCGTCTTTCAGCGCGAGGGCGGCTTCGACCCGCGTACGCAGCTCGAGTTCCTGAGCCGCAACGAGGTCACCAACGTCTTCACGACGCCGACGGCGATGCGCGCGATGATGGCGCTCGGCGACGTGGCCGAGCGCCACCCGCAGAAGTTCCGCGTCGTCTGCTCGGCCGGCGAGCCGCTCAACCCCGAGGCGATCCGCTGGTTCCGCGACCAGTACGGGATCACCGTGCTCGACTTCTACGGGCTCACGGAGTCCTATCCGCTGTGCGGCAACTTCCCGTTCATGGAGGTGCGCGAGGGCTCGATGGGCCGGGCGATGCCGGGCTGGGACGTCCAGATCCTCGACGAGGACGAGAAGCCCGTCGCGCAGGGCGAGCGCGGCGAGATCTGCCTGCGCGCGCGGTCCAACCCGCACTACCCGATCGGCTACTGGAACCGCCCGGAGGACACCGAGGAGGTCTTCGGCGGGGACTGGTTCCACACCAAGGACGCCGCGATGCAGGACGAGGACGGCTACGTCTGGTACGCCGGGCGCGCCGACGACGTCATCATCGCCGCCGGCTACCGGATCGGCCCGTTCGAGGTCGAGTCGGCGTGCCTCGAGCACGCGGCGGTCAAGGAGGCCGCGGCGGTCGCCTCGCCCGACGACGTCAAGGGCAACGTCGTGAAGGCGTTCATCGTGCTCGCGGACGGCCACGAGCCCTCCGACGAGGTCGCCGACGACATCAAGCGCTTCGTGCGCCAGCGCCTGTCCGCGTACGCGTACCCGCGGCTGATCGAGTTCGTCGACGACCTGCCCAAGACGCTCACCGGCAAGATCCGGCGCATCGAGCTGCGCGAGCGGGAGATGGAGCGGGCGAAGCAGTAGCCTGCGGCCGCATGGCCGACCTATCGGATATCGGCGTCGTCGGCGCCGGGTTCATGGGGTCAGGGATCGCCGAGTCGGCGGCCCGGGCCGGGCTGCGCGTCCGCGTCTACGAGCCCTCGGAGGGGCCGCTCGAGACCTCGCGCGTCCGGATCGCCCAGTCGGTCGACCGAGCCGTGCGGGGCGGCAAGATGGACGCCGAGCAGGGCGCGGAGCTCCAGGAGCGCATCACGTTCTCCAGCGAGCTGCACTCCCTGCACGGCGCCGAGCTCGTGATCGAGGCGATCCGCGAGGACGAGGAGATCAAGCGCGCGACGTTCCGCATGCTCGACGACGCGCTCGACGACTCGGTGATCCTCGCCTCCAACACGTCGTCGATCCCGATCGCCGGCCTCGCCGCCGCCACGCACCGCCCGTCGCGGGTCCTCGGGCTGCACTTCTTCTCGCCGGTGCCGGTCATGAAGCTCGTCGAGATCGTCGTCGCGCTCGACACGGCGCCCGACACGATCGACCGGGCGGAGTCCTTCGTCCAGCAGATCGGCAAGCGCCCGATCCGCACGAAGGACCGCTCGGGCTTCATCGTCAACATGCTGCTCGTGCCGTACCTGATGGCCGCGGTGCGCATGTTCGAGGACGGCTTCGCCAGCCGCGAGGACATCGACGAGGGCATGCGGCTCGGCTGCGGCCACCCGATGGGCCCCCTGTCCCTGTGCGATTTCATCGGCCTCGACGTCCTCTACGCGGTGTGCGACTCCCTGTACGAGGAGTTCAAGCGCGCGGAGTACGCCCCGCCGCCGCTCATGAAGCGCATGGTCGCCCTGGGCCACCTCGGCCGCAAGACCGGTCGCGGGTTCTACGAGTACCACACGAACGGGGCGTAGCCCGCGTTTGGGCGGCTCGCGCTCGTGGCGCGCCGCGCGTCGCCGGCGGCTATGCGCCGCGCGGTGTGACGCTCACTGATCCGCGCTCCCGCGCCCGTGCGGGGCGTCGAAGTCCGCCGCCGGCTGCACCGCCACGAGGCCGCTCGGGTTGATCTGCCCGTGCGTGCGGTAGTAGTGGTCGCGGATCTCGCCGAAGCGGACGGTCTCGGCGATGCCGGGCTGCTGGTAGAGGTCGCGGGTGTACGCCCAGAGGCTGGGGTGGTCGACGACGCGGCGCAGGCTGCACTTGAAGTGGATGTTGTAGACGGCGTCGAAGCGCACGAGCGTCGTGAAGAGCCGCCAGTCGGCCTCGACCGGCGCGTCGCCGAAGAGGAAGCGTCGCGTCCGCAGGCGCTCCTCCATGTCGTCGAGCGTCGCGAACATGCGCGCGACGATGTCCTCGTAGTCCGCCTGGTCGCGCGAGAAGCCGGCCCGGTAGACGGCGTTGTTGACGTCGTCGTAGAGCCGCGTGTTCAGCGCGTCGATCTCGTCGCGGTGCGCGTCGGGGTAGAGGTCGACGGCGTCGTCGGCGAGGCCGCCGAAGCCCGTGCTGAACATCCGCAGGATGTCGGCCGACTCGTTGTTGACGATGCGCCCCGTCTCCTTGTCCCAGAGCACCGGGACGCTGATGCGGCCCTCGTAGTCCGGGTTCGTCGCCGCGTACGCCTGGCTGAGGTAGCCGAAGCCGTTGACGGGGTCGGTGTACTCGCCGCCGGTGAACGCCCAGCTGCGCTCGTCGCGGATCGGGTCGACGGTGGAGAGTCCGATGACGTCCTCGAGCCCCTTGAGCCGGCGCCCGATCACGGTGCGGTGCGCCCACGGGCACGCCCACGAGACGTAGAGGTGGTAGCGGCCGGCCTCCGCCGGGAACGGCGTCGAGCCGTCCGCCGACACCCAGTCGCGGAACTGGCTCGGCGGACGCTCGAAGGCGCCGTTCGCCGCGAGGGCGGTCAGCGCGCGGTCGATCTTCAGGTCGGTCATGGTGGTCCTCTCCCCGCCTATGCGACGGCCGACGCGGTGATCGCCTGCCGGCGCGCGATCTCCTCGCGCACGACGGGCGCGACCTCGGTACCGTAGAGCTCGATCGAGCGCATGATGGCGGCGTGCGGCAGCGTGCCGACGCTGAACTGCACGAGGAACCGCTGGTGGCCGAAGATCTCGTGCTGGAAGAGGATCTTCTCGATCACCTGCTGCGGGCTGCCGACGAAGTTCGCGCCGCGCAGCGTCGTGGACGCGTCGAAGTCCGGACGACGCATCGGCGGCCAGCCGCGCTCGCGCCCGATCTTGTCCATGACGGTCTTGAACGCGGGGAACGCCTGGTCGGCGGCCTCCTGCGAGGTGTCGGCGATGAAGCCGTGCGAGTTGATGCTCAGCGCGGGCGGCTCGTGACCGGCCTCGGCCGCGCCCCGGCGGTGCAGCTCGGCGAACGGCGCGAAGCGCTCGGGCTGGCCGCCGATGATGGCCAGCGCCATCGGCAGGCCCAGCGACCCCGTGCGCACGGCCGACTGCGGCGTGCCGCCGACCGCGACCCACACGGGCAGGCGCTCCTGGAACGGGCGCGGGTACACGCCGAGATCCTCGAGCGGCGCGCGGTGACGGCCGGCCCACGTGACCCGCTCGCTCTCGCGCAGGCGAAGCAGCAGCTCGAGCTTCTCGGCGAAGAGCTCGTCGTAGTCGCGCAGGTCGTAGCCGAAGAGCGGGAAGGACTCGATGAACGAGCCGCGGCCGGCCATGATCTCCGCGCGCCCGCCCGACAGCAGGTCCAGCGTGGCGAAGTCCTGGAAGACGCGGACCGGGTCGTCGGAGCCGAGCACGGACACCGCGCTGGAGAGGCGGATCCGGCTCGTGCGCTCCGCGGCCGCGGCGAGGACGATGGCCGGGGCGGAGACGGCGAAGTCGGGGCGGTGATGCTCCCCCACGCCGAAGACGTCGAGGCCGACCTGGTCGGCGAGCTCGATCTCCTCGATCAGGTCGCGCAGGCGCTCGGCCGGGCTGATCGTCCGCCCGGTCGCCGGGTCGGGGGTGACCTCGGCGAAGGTGTAGATGCCAAGTTCCATGGTCGGTCCGTTCTGGTCGCGTCGGGTCGAGCCGGCGCCGCATCCGCAAGATGGTTGCGCGCGCAAGTTCTTGACGCACACGATAGCGTGCCGCGCGGGCCGCGCCCGCGCCGGCCCCTCGCGCCCGCGGAGACCGGCCGGCGCCTACGCCGC
>JAXDHC010000392.1:0-13704 GCA_034664705.1 Solirubrobacteraceae bacterium | reverse complement strand
CGTCCGTCGGCGGTGAGCGCGAGGTCAGCGCCGAGGGCGCGAACGTCGGCGAGGTCCTCCAGGCCCTGGCCCAGGCGCACCCCGAGACGAAGGGCCAGCTCTTCGCCGGCGACGGCGGCCTGAACCGCTCCGTCAACGTCTACCTCAACGACGAGGACGTCCGCGTCCTCGACGGCCTCGAGACGCCCGTCGGCGGCTCGGACACGCTCGTCATCCTGCCGGCCATGGCCGGCGGCGCCCACTAGCGCGCGCCACTCCTTCGCACGACCCGGCGGACCCCTCGCGGGCCGCCGGGCCGACGCGCCGCCCGGACCCGCGGCGGCCGTTCGGAAGCCGCCGTGCCGGGGCGTACCCTCCGGCCATGGCCACGACCTCGGCCGGGATCGACCGGGCCAGGCTGCTGGAGCTCACCGAGCGCGAGCGCGCGACGCTGCTGCGGCGCACCGCCGGCTCGCAGGCCGCCTACGAGCGCGCGGTTGCGGTGATGCCGCGCGGCGTCCCGAGCTCCTTCCAGGCGGCCGACCCGCGGCCGGTCTACCTGTCCCACGGGGAGGGCTCGCGCGTCTGGGACGTCGACGGCAACGAGTACGTCGACTTCCACAACGGCTTCGGCGTGATGTGCGTCGGGCACGCGCACCCGGCGATCGTCGCCGCGGTCTCAGAGCGCGCGGCTCGCGGCTCGCACTTCGCGGCGCCGACCGAGGGCTCGGTCGTCGTCGCCGAGGAGCTGCGGCGGCGCTTCGGGCTGCCGCAGTGGCGCTTCACGAACTCCGGCACCGAGTCCACGATGGACGCCGTGCACCTCGCGCGCGGGGCGACCGGACGACCGCTGATCCTCAAGATCGAGGGCTCCTACCACGGCCACCACGACGCGGTGATGGTCTCGGTGCGCCCGCCGCTGCACGCGCTCGGAGAGCGCGACGTGCCCAGCAGCGTGCCGTTCGGGGGAGGGCATCCGCGGGCCGTCACCGACCTCACGCGCGCGATCCCGTTCAACGACGCGGACCTGCTCGAGCGGGTGCTCGACGACATCGGCGACCGCGTCGCCGCCCTGATCCTCGAGCCGGCGATGATGAACATCACGATCGTCGCGCCGCGACCGGGCTACCTCGAGCGCGTGCGCGAGCTGACCGCCGCCCACGGCGTGACGCTGATCTTCGACGAGGTCAAGACGGGCTGCGCCATCGCGCCGGGCGGCGCGACGGAGCGCTACGGCGTCACGCCCGACATCGTGTGCCTGGCCAAGGCGACGTGCGGCGGCTATCCCGGCGGGGCGGTCGGCATGACGGACGAGCTCGCGGCGCTCGTCACGTCGGGCGCCGTGCGCCAGGTCGGCACCTTCAACGGCAACCCGCTCGTCATGGCGGCCGCGCAGGCGACGCTGCTCGAGGTCCTCACCGACGACGCGTACGCGAGGCTCGAGGCGATGAACGCCCGGCTGCTGGCCGGCCTCGACGACGTCATCGCCCGCCACGGCCTCCCGTGTCACACGATCGGCCTCGCCGCCAAGGGCTGCGTCGTGTTCTCGCGCGAGCGGCTGTACGAGTACCGCGACTACGCGACGCGGGTCGACGAGGAGCTCTCGACGCTCGCCTGGCTCTACCACATGAACCACGGCGTCTTCATGACGCCCGGCGTAGACGAGCAGTGGACCCTGTCGGTTGCCCACGACGAGGACGACCTGACGCGCTACGTCGACGCGTTCGCGGCGTTCGCCCGCGACGTCACGTCCTGACCCGCTTCGGCACCCGCTGACCGGGCGCGCACACGGCGCCTTGTCCACGGAGGGACCTCGCTACAGTTTGTAAAGCGATGACTGCCCTTCCGCCGCTCGAGAACCGCCCCTGCGGGGGCCGCTACTCCGACATCGTCCAGTCCATCGGCAACACGCCGCTGGTGGAGCTGCGCCGCCTCTCGCCCAAGGCCGGCGTGCGGATCTGGGCGAAGCTCGAGTCCCGCAACCCGACCGGCTCCGTCAAGGATCGCGTCGCGAAGTCGATGATCGAGGACGCCGAGGAGAAGGGGCTCATCCGCCCCGGCCAGACGATCCTCGAGCCGACCTCGGGGAACACCGGCATCTCGCTGGCGATGATCTGCTCGCGCAAGGGCTACAAGCTCAGGGTCGTCATGCCCGACAACGTCACCCCGGAGCGCACGCAGCTGCTGCAGATGTACGGGGCGGACATCGTCTACTCGCCGGGCGACCAGGGCTCCAACGGCGCCGTCGCGATGGCGCTCGACATGGCCGCGAAGGACCCGTCGTACTACATGCCCTACCAGTACGGCAACGAGGCCAATCCGCGCGCGCACTACAACGGCACGGCCCCCGAGATCCTCCAGGAGCTCGACGGCAACGTGACCGCGTTCGTCGCCGGCCTCGGGACGGGCGGCACGCTCATGGGCAACGCCCGGCGCTTCAAGGAGGAGCTCGGCGACGCCGTGAAGATCGTGGCCGCCGAGCCCATGCAGGGCGAGCCGGTCCAGGGCCTGCGCTCGCTCGACGACGGCTTCATCCCGCCGATCATCGACCTGAGCCTGCTGGACCGCAAGATCTTCGTGACCAACCACGACGCCGTCGTCTGGACGCGCCGGCTGCTCGACGAGGAGGGCCTCTTCGTCGGCGTCTCCTCGGGCGCGATCGCCTCGATCGCCGTCCGGATCGCGGGCGAGCTGGACGAGGGCAACGTCGTCTTCATCGTGTGCGACGACGGGTGGAAGTACCTGTCCAGCGGCATCTACACGAAGCCCGTGGAGGAGATCGAGAACCTCGACTCCACGGTCTGGTGGTAGGCCGCCCGGCACACGGCACCGCCGCAACGGCGTAGCATCGGCCACGCCGTCCCCCCACCGATCAGGAGACCCGATGCCGAACGTCGGCCCCATGGAGCTCGTCGTCATCCTTGCCATCGCCCTGCTTGTCCTCGGCCCGAAGAAGCTGCCCGAGGTCGGGCGCTCGATCGGCAAGGGCATGCGCGAGTTCAAGGATTCCCTCAACGAGCAGCCGCGCCGCGACGACGAAGAGCGTCCCGCGATCAAGACCGAGTAGCCGCGGTCCGGCCGATACCCTCGGGGGCCCCATGGAGATCGCCCCCGAGCTGCTCGAACGGATCGTCGCCCACGCGCGACGCGACTTCCCCAACGAATGCTGCGGCATGGTCGGCGTGCGCGACGGCCGCGCCGTCAGCGTCCACGAGGCGGAGAACCTCGCGGCCAGCCCGCTGCGCTTCGAGGTCGACGGCCTCGAGGTGCATCGCACGATCGAGGGGATCGAGGACGCGGGCGGTGAGATGGGCGCGATCTACCACTCGCACACGCGGTCGGACCCGTACCCGTCGCAGACCGACATCAACTTCGCCGCCGGCTGGCCCGGCGTGGAGTGGATCATCGTCGGCCTCCGCCGCGACGGCGAGCCCGCCATCCGCTCCTACCGGATCGACGACGGGACGGTGCGGGAGGTTCCGCTCACGGATGGCTGACGCCGGCGCGGAGCCACTCGTCTGCCCACGGTGCGCCACGCCGCACCCGGCCGACGAGCGCTTCTGCCCGGAGTGCGGGATGCCGCTCACCTACGCCGATCGGGACCGCCCCGAGGCGCCCGTGACCGAGGCCCACGCCCGCGCGCGCAAGATCAAGCCGCAGTACAGCGAGGGCGACCTCGTTCGCGTCGCCGGCGCGCGCAACCAGGCCGAGGCCGAGATGATCCAGGGCCTGCTGCTCGAGGAGGGCGTGCCGTCCATGCTGCGCCGCACGCGCGGCTTCGACGTGCCCGACATGCTCGCCGCCGGGCCCCGCGACGTCATGGTCCCGGCGTCCGGCGCCGGGGTCGCGCGGGAGGTGCTCCTCGAGGCCGAGCTGCTCGGCGACGAGTCGTCGGGCCGTGCCGTCGTCGAGCGCCCCGCGCGGCTGCTCGCGGCGCTGTGCGGCGTGGTGGCGCTCGTGGCGCTCATCGCCTGGATCGGCACCGAGCTGATCGCCTAGGCTCGCGCCGGTGGAGCGCGCCGCCGCCCTCGCGATGCTCGACCGCTGGCGCGCCGCCCAGGGGGCGTTCTACGCGGGCGGTCCGCCCGAGCCGCTGCGGGCCCTGCTCCACCACGACGCCGAGTGGCACGTCCCCGGCCGCAACGCGATCGCCGGCGACTACCACGGCGTCGAGGACGTGATGGCCTACTTCGCGCGGCGGCGCGACATGGCGGCGCAGACGTTCCGGATGCATCCCGGCGAGGTGCTCGTGGGGGATGGGGAGCACGTGGCGGCGATGACCGACGGCACCGCCCGCATCGACGGGCGCGAGCATCGGTGGTCGACGCTCGGGCTGTACCGCTTCTCCGGCGGGCTGCTCGCGGCCGGCTGGCTGCTGCCGCTCGACCCCGAGGCGTTCGACCGCATCTGGGCGGCGGACGACGGCTGAGCGCCCGCGTCCACGGCCCCGGCGCCCTCACCAGCAGGGCTGGAACGTCCGCCCGGCGAGGTCGAGGTCGTAGCGCGCGCCCATGATCCCGCCGGCGGCGTCCGCGGCGCAGAGGCCCTGCCGGCGCCGTGCTCGGCGTCGAGGACCGGCTTGCCGTTGCGCAGGAAGGGCGCGAAGGCGTCGCACTCGTCGTCCTCGTTGCACTCCTCCGCTTCTTCGTCGCCTTCTTCGCGTTGGCGTTGGCCTTCTTGGCCTTGGCCTGCGCGGCCTGCGCGCGCGCCCTGCCGTCGGCCTGGCGCCGCGCCGTCCGCCCCGCGCGTCAGGAGTGCGCGATGCGCGCGAGGTGGGCACGCCAGGTGCTCTCGGTGTGCTTCAGCTCCCGGCCGTGGAAGGCCGTGCGCAGCGCCTGCTGGGCGCCGCCGGCCGGGAGCTCGGACGCCAGCCGCACGCAGGCCCGCTCGCCCTCCTCGCGGGCGAGGAGGTCGAAGATCGTGCCGCCCAGCAGGTGTGCGTCGCGCACGCCGGGTGGGAAGTCCGGCTCCGGCCCCTCGCGCAGGCGCCGCGCGATGGCCGGGCGCACGTACGCGGTCTGGCCCGAGAACCACTGCGCGGCGCCGGCGTGCAGCCACGCCCAGCGGACGTAGCGCCCGAAGCTCGCCATCCGGAACGGTGGCGGCAGGCGCGGGTTGTTCGCCCCGACGACGACCTGCGCGTACAGCGCGGCGGGGGCGAGCAGGTTCATCTCCTTCGAACCGGGCACCTTCGACGCGCGCGCGGCGAGGACGCGCGGCGCGAGCACGTGGATCGAGTCCGCGCCGAACCAGCCGACGAGGTAGCGGCGGGCCGCGGGCGCGACCATCCGGCGCAGGAGCGGCAGGTAGGGCTGCGCGGCGGCGAGCGCCGCGTCGGAGCCGTGGACGATGACCTCGACCTCCTCGGGGAGGACGGGGAACGCCTCGCCGAGCCGCTCGCGGGTGCCCTCGAGCAGCTCGAGCACGCCCGCGACGTCGTCGTCGTCCACGAGCTCGTGGCGGGCCGCGAAGTGCGGCGAGACGGTCTCGACCCAGGGCACCAGGGGATCTTCGCCGTCGGAGGCGTGAACCCGCCCGCCCGCGGCCGGGGTCAGCCCGCGGCGGCCTCGCGCTCGTAGGTGAGCTCGGTCCGCACGCCCATGTCCTCGAGGATCCGCTGGCCGTGCTCCATGTCGCGCGCGTCGCGCACGGCCTCGGCGAGGCGGGCGGCCGAGCGCATCGCGACCGCGGGATCGAAGAAGAAGACGCGCCCGCCGGCGGGCGTGAGGCGCACCGTGCGCCGTCCTTCGCGGATCGGCGTCTCACCGGTGTCGCCGCGCGCGCAGCGCAGCGCCATCGCGCTGGCCTCGGTCGGCACGGCCTCGACCGCGCGCGCCAGGCGCTCGAGCGTCACCTCGTCGAGCGCGTGGTCTCCGAGCGCGCCGCCGGCGGCGGCGACCTCCTCGATCCGCGCCACGACCTCGTCGGGCGTCAGCTCGCCGTCGCAGCCGGCGCCGAACACGGCGCCGAGGACGGCGACGCCCGTCGCGGCGAGCGCGGGGGCCGCCGCGAGGACGAGGGCGTCGGCCAGCGGGCTGGCGAGGCCGGCCTCGTCGCCGTGGGCGAGCACGTCGCCGCCGACGTCGAGCAGCACGACGGCGTCGCACTCGAGCTCGGCGGCGGCGCGCGCCAGGCCCTCGGCGATCTGCGCCGGGCCGCCGTTGGGGTCGACGAGGACGGTCGGCTCGCCGAGCAGCTCGGCCATGCGTCCCTCGGCGAAGCGGAAGCCGCCGGGCCCGCCGGCGTCAGGGCCGGCGATGGCGACGGCGGGGTGCAGGACGCGGACGCCCGTCACCTCGGAGAGGCGCCGCGCCCCGGGTAGGGGGTCGATGGGACGGCGCTCCCAGGTCAGGCCGCCGAGCACGGCCGGGGTGCCGGCCGCGGCGGCGATGCCGGCCGCCGCAAGCGTGCCGACGACGTCGCCACCACCACCGATCCCGACGCAGAGGACGCGTCGGGATCGCTGGAGGAGGTCGACGGCAGGAGTGCTCAGACGAGCGCCGGCGTGCGTTCGATCACGCCGCCCTCGACGATGGCCTCGATCTCCTCCGAGGCGCGGTCGAACTCCTCGTCCGAAAGCACGGGCGTGCCCTCGAACGGCAGGTCACGCGTGACTTCCAGCCACGACTTCGCGCCGTAGAAGTCGTCACGCACCTTGACGGTCACCGGCCGCGGGATCCGGTAGGTCCGCAGCAGGATGACGTCGAGCGGGTGGCGTCGCTTCCACGACAGCCGCTTCTCGGCGTAGTCCGTTGTCCAGACGTAGTAGGGCGACAACGCGTCCACTGCCCGCGGATCGGTGATCCGCCAGTGTCCCGCGACCTCCGCCCATGCCCGGATGCGTACGCGGTCGGGCTGCGGGATGCCGCCGTCACGCGTGAGCGCATGCACGGAGGGCTCGCCGTCCGGCCACACGCCCTCCTCGAGGGCGCGACGCAGCTCGGGCTGATGGGAGGCGCGAACGACGTCGTTGCGCTGATGTTCGAATGTGGGATAGAGGAAGAAGCGGTCGTGATCCAGCTCGAAGTGCTTGCGCTCTTCGCGGACTCCGGCCTTGCGCAGCGTGAGGAGCTGTTCGCCCTCGGCGAGCGCACGGACGGTAACCGCCCATTCCTTGAAAGCAATTGGCATAGGGAAGGGGTATCGGAAGGGGGTCTGACGAAAATGATCCCGGGCGCCGGCGACGATGTCGCCTGAGCCGCGGGATGAACGCCATTGTTCCAAAGAAAGCGCGAAATCCAAAACCGCGCTGCAAAGGCCTCGTTTCTTCGCTGACACGGCGGTTTCCCCAGGCCCGCGCCGCGCGAAACGGTCCAAGCGTCTTTCGGTCGCTTCGAAACACGGCGCGCGGGAACCGCCCGGCGGCGGGCCGTGGCGGGGTCGCGGGGCGGGCCGCGCCTAGCCGAACGCGGTGAGGCGGGCGGGCACGCCGAGCGGCAGCTGGAACGGGACGCCGATGTCCAGCTGGGCGTACGTGCCGCCGTTCATGAGGTGCTCGTGGAGCAGGTCCTCGAGGTGGAAGCGCCCGATGAGCGCGTCGCACTCGATGCAGCCGTTGGAGAGGTAGCCGCCGGGGACCCCCGGGCTCTCACGGTGCTTGAGCTCGCCGATGCGGCGCGCGGCGAGCGCGCGGCTGTCCAGCGAGTTGCTGAGCTGCTCGGCGACCGCGTCGAACGGGAGGAACCCGTTCTTGTCCGTCGTGAGGTGCATCTCGACGGTCACGCCGACGATCGCGCGGATCTTCGAGCGGCATTGCCAGCAGCGGTCCTCGACCGTCAGGAGACGGGCTGCAACAGGCGTACCTTGCGGCGCGGGCCACGCGGGCCCGGAGCCGCCGGATCCGCGCGCCGAACGGCGCCCGAAGCGCCGTCGCGAATCCACGCTGTCCTCTGGCGGGACCATCTGCTGGTGTTATTGGCAGGTACGGCCTGCAACGAGAGCGAGATGGCGTATTTGCGCATTCTCCACCCGTAAAACTGCCAAGTGGCGTGGAGCTTTCGATGAACGGTCGGTTTCAGCCGCTTAAAGGCGGGTATCGGCCAACGCTTCCAGAACGTCCAGCATAGCGGCGAAGTCGGCGTCTCCGAGGCCCCGGCCCATGCCCGCCGTGAGCACCTCGCGCGTCTGCGCCGCGGCCGGGAACGGCACCCCCGCCGCCTGCCCCTCCTCGAGGCACAGCCGGACGTCCTTGAGCATGTGCTCGAGCTTGAAGAGCGTCGCGTAGTCGTGGTCGACCAGGGGCTGCCCCTTGAGGGTGAGCATCGCGCTGCCGCCGCTGCCGGCGCCCATGATCGTCATGAGCGCGTCGAGGTTCACGCCGGTCGCCCGGCCGACGATGAGCGCCTGCGCGAGCGTGCTGAGGTTCGTCGCCGCGACCGCGTTGTTGATGAGCTTGACCGTCTGGCCCTGGCCCAGCTCGCCGACGTGCACCACGAGCTCGCCCATCACGTCGAACAGCGGCCGGACGCGGTCGAAGTCCGCCGCCGTCCCGCCGGCCATGATCGTCAGCGTGCCGTCCTGCGCGCGCGGCGAGGAGCCGGTGACCGGCGCGTCCACGAAGCCGATCCCGCGCTCGGCGAGCGCGGCGCCGATGCGGCGAGTGTCCGCCGGCGCGATCGTCGACATGTCGACGCACAGCGTCCCGGGCGCCGCCCCCTCGACGACGCCGCCGGGGCCGAGCAGCATCGCCTCGACCTGCGGCCCGTCGACGACCATCGTGATGACGACGTCGGCGGCGCGCCCGACGTCCGCCGGCGAGTCGGCGACCGTGGCGCCGTGCTCGGCCGCCCATGCCTCCGCCCGTTCTCGCGTGCGGTTGAAGACGGTCAGCTCGACGCCCGCGCGGCGGAGGTTGGCCGCCATGCGCGTGCCCATGATGCCCAGGCCGATGAAGCCGACGTGCGCCACGGCGGGGATCCTAGTGACGCGAGGAGGTCATCTCAGAGCGGCAGGCTCACGAGCGCCACGCCGACGAGCACGACCAGCGCCAGGCGCCGGTAGAAGTCCTCGCCGGCGTGGCGGAACAACCGCGCTCCCACGCCGGCCGCGGCGAGGTAGGGGGCGACGAGCGCGAGGGCCAGCACGAGTGGCGTCCCGGCCAGCGTCCCGCTCACGGCGAACGCCGTGAGGGCGACGACGTCGACCCACGCGAAGTACGTCATGAAGTTCGCGCGGATGCGCGCGATGGGCTGGGCGACCGAGAGCTCGTAGAAGATCACCGGCGGCCCGGAGAGCCCGGTCGCGCCGCCCAGAAGACCGCTGAGCGCGCCGGTCGCCGCCGTCGTGGCGGTGTGCGGGCGCCCGGCGTGGCGCCAGCCGAACGCAAGGATCGCCACCCCGGCGAAGACGAGCACGCAGATGGCCCAGCGCAGCGCGTGCGCGTCGACGATCAGGAGCAGCCACGCGCCGAGCGGCACCGTGACCGCCGCCGCCAGGCACAGCACGCCGATGCGGCGGCGGTCGACCAGGCGCAGCGCCGGCGGGACGAACGGGACGGCCAGCGCGAACTCGAGCAGCAGCGCCACCGGCACGGCGACCTCCGGGCCGTACAGCGCCGAGAGCGACGGCGAGAGCACCATCGCCGAGCCGAAGCCCGAGAAGCCCCGGACGAGCCCGGCGAGCAGCGCGACGCCGACCGCCGCGGCGAACGTCGCGGACATCGCGTCGATGCTCGTGCCGCCGAGCTCGATCACGCGCGACGGCGGTGATCGGGAGCCCGCTGCACACCGGCATCGTAGGCGCGCGCCGGGCGGGCGGGACCGGTCGGCTCAGGACGGCTGCAGCGCGTGGTGCAGGAGGTCGCCGGCGTCGAGGACGCCGAGCGCGCGGGGCACGCGGCCGGTGTCGGCCGCGGGCGACGGCCGCGCGTCGAGCACGAGCCGCGCGAGCGCCTCGGGGTCGTCGCTGGCCAGCGCGATGCGGTGCACCGCGACCGGGTCCGACAGCGGGCGGCGCACCATGACCGGGCCGTCGAGCTCGAGCCACACGTCGACGCGGCCGCGCGCCGGGAGGAGCGCGGCGCCGTCGCGGAGCACGAGCCCGGCCTCGCCGCCCACGCGCTGGCGGCGCGCCGTCGCGGCGGTCACCGCGTGGAGCGGCAGGTCGGCCCGGTGGAAGGGCCCGTTGCGCACGGTCAGGACCCCGCGGCGCAGCGCATGCGGATACGCGCGGGACCCGAGGCCCCAGCCGACGAGCCACACGAGCGCGTAGCCGTGCAGCAGGGCGCTCACGACGTGCACGGCGACCCAGCCGGACGGGACCAAGAGGTGCACCGCGACCTCCTCGGCGAGGACCGCGGGCGTGAGGGCGAGCGCCATCGGCGGGCCGAAGTCGCCGCGCGAGTAGCGCAGGGCGGGCGGCGGCGCGGCGCGCAGCCGCGCGAGCGCGAGGCGGGGGAGCGCCAGCGTGACGTCGACCTCGGTCCGCAGCAGCGCGCGGGCGCGCGGGTGCATCAGCAGGTCGCGCACGGCCTCGCCGCGCTCGCCGCCGAGCCGCCACGCCGCGAGCGCCACGGCGAGCCAGAGTCCCATCCGCGCGCCGATCACCAGCGCTCCGCCCTGCACGCCCGCGACCGTGGCCATCAGCACCGCGGCCGGCAGGGTGACGACGAACGACCATCGCCGGATCCGCCGGACGCGCGGGCGCAGCAGGACGTCGAGGCCGCGGTCGGCGGCGCCCGTCAGGACCCGGCGGAGGTCATGCGCCCGCATGGCGAGCGATGATCGCCGGGCCCGCCGGCGCCCGCAAGCGCGGGCTCAGTCGCCGGCGGCGCCGTGGCCGCCGCCGCCCGGCGTCTCGATCCGCAGCCGCTGGCCCTCGCGCAGGCTCCCCGAGGCCTTCGGCTCGAGTTCCTCGCCGTCGAGCAGGTTGCGCCCCCGCGTGCCGGGCCCGCCGCCGTCGGCGCCGGGCGGCGCGTGGCGGCGGCGCTCGGTGAGCAGCGAGTAGGTCATGTCCTGCAGCGCCTCGACCTCGCGGATGACGCCGTCGCCGCCGCGGTGGCGCCCCGCGCCGCCCGAGCCGCGGCGCACGGCGTACTCGACGACCCGCATCGGGAACTCGAGCTCGAGCGCCTCGACCGGCGTGTTCAGCGTGTTGCTCATCGCGACGTGGACCGCGCTGGGTCCGTCCGCGTCCGGGCACGCGCCCTGGCCGCCACCCAGCGTCTCGTAGTACGTCCAGTCCTCGGTGCCCAGTGTGACGTTGTTCATCGTCCCCTGGCCGACGGCCCGGCCGAACGCGCGCAGGACGAGGTCGGCGACGCGGCTGGAGGTCTCCACGTTGCCCCCGGCCACCGCGGCCGGCGGTCGCGCGTTGAGCAGCGAGCCCTCGGGCGCGCGGACCGTGATCGGCCGGTACGCGCCCGCGCTCGGCGGGATGTCGGGGTCGGTGAGGACGCGGACGACGAACAGGCAGGCGCTCCGCGTGACGGCCAGCGGGCAGTTCAGGTTGCCCTCGTGCTGCTCGGCGCTGCCCGCGAAGTCGAGCGTCAGGGTGTCGCCCTCGACGGTCGCCACGAGGCGCAGCTCGAGGTCCCCGCCGGCCCCCTCGAGCACGTCGACCGCCTCGCGCGGGCCGTCCTCCAGCTCGGCGATGCAGGCCCGCGTGCGGCGCTCGGCGTAGTCGAGCACGGCGGCGGTCGCCTCGCGCAGCGCGTCGGCCCCGACCCGGTCGGCGAGCTCGCCCAGGCGCAGCCCGCCGATGCGGTTCGCCGCGAGCTGCGCGCGCAGGTCGGCGCGGCGCTGGGCCGGCTGGCGCATCTGCCCGGCGAGCTCCGCGATGGCGTCGTCGTCGAGCACGCGCGGTGAGATGACGACGCCCTCCTCCTCGAGCGTCGTCGAGTCGGCGGGCATCGAGCCCGGCACGCGGCCGCCCACGTCGGCGTGGTGCGCGCGCGACGCCGCGAAGCCCAGCAGCTCGTCGCCGTCGCCGAAGGCGGGGGTGACGACCGTGATGTCGGGGAGGTGGGTGCCGCCGGCGTAGGGGTCGTTGAGGACCCACGACACGCCGGGCGCGTGGTCGCGGTCGCGGACGGCGGCCACCGCCGCGGGCATCGCGCCGAGGTGCACGGGGATGTGCTCGGCCTGCATGACCATCTCGCCCGCCGGGTCGAACAGCGCGGTCGAGCAGTCGCGGCGCTCCTTGATGTTCGCCGAGTGCGCCGAGCGGATGAGCACGGCGCCCATCTCCTCGCACGCCGCGCGCAGCGCGCCCGTGATGACCTGCAGGGCCACGGGATCGAGGTCGCTCATGCCTCGCGCTCCAGGACGATCGTGCCGGTGTGGTCCGTCGTCCCCGTCCAGTCCTCCGGGACGACGAGCGTCGCCTCGGGGAGCCGGACGACGGTCGGGCCGCTGATGTCCCGAGCGCCGGGGGCCTCGAAGCGCACGTCGGGACCGGGCTCGCTGTGGCGCTCGCGGATCGTGACCACCTCGATCTCGCCCTCGGGGTCGCGATAGCCGTAGCGCTCCTCGTGGATGGCCTCGAACGCCTCGCGCACCGCGGCCGGGTCGGGCTCGACGTCGCGGACGGTGAGCTCGAAGGACTGGCCGCGGTAGCGCACGTCGTAGGCGGCGCTGCCGTCCTCGATCGCCAGGGCGTCGGCGGTGAGGTCGTCGCCGTGCAGGAAGACCGTCCGCGCGCGGTCGCGGCGGCGGTCGGCGGCCGCGAGGCCGAGCGCGCTCAGCACGCCCGACGCGCGCGGGACGAGGATCCGGCGCATGCCCAGCTCCTCGGCCATCGCGGCGGCGTGGAGCGGGCCGGCGCCGCCGAAGGCCAGCAGCGCGAAGTCGCGCGGGTCCAGGCCCTGCTCGACGGTCATCACGCGCATCGCGCGGACCATCTCGGCGTTCGCGACGCGGACGATCCCGGCCGCGCAGTCCTCGGTCGACAGCCCGAGCTCGCCGGCCAGCGCGCCGACCGCCTCGTGCCCCGCGCGTGCGTCCAGCGCCACGCCGCCCGCGAGCGGCTCGTCGGGGTCGAGGTGGCCGAGGACGAGGTTGGCGTCGGTGACGGTCGGCTCGGTGCCGCCGCGCCCGTAGCACGCGGGCCCCGGCTCGGCGCCCGCCGACCGCGGGCCGACGCGCAGCGCGCCGCCGGCGTCGCGCCACGCGATCGAGCCGCCGCCCGCGCCGACGGTGTGGATGTCGACCATCGGCAGCGCGAGCGGGCGGCCGCCGACCTCGCGGCCCGCGCTCTCGCGCACCGCGCCGCCCTCGACGACGCACACGTCGCACGACGTGCCGCCCATGTCGAAGCAGAGCAGATCGGGCTCGTCGCACCGCGCGGCGAGCAGCGCGGCCGCGGCCGCGCCGCCGGCCGGCCCGCTGAGGACGGTGAGCGCCGCGTGCGCCGCGGCGTGCTGGACGTCGGCGAGCCCGCCGCTGGACTGCATGATCGCCGGCGCGGGGATGCCGCCGTCGCGCGCGCGCTCGACGAGCCGGCCCAGATAGGCGGCCAGGAGCGGCGACAGCGCGGCGTCCACCTCGGTCGTTGCGGCGCGCTCGTACTCGCGGAACGTGCCGACGGTCTCGTGCGACAGCGAGACGTGCACGTCCTCGCCGAGGCGCTCGCGCAGCGCCTCGCCGACGAGCCGCTCGTGCTCGGGGTGGCGGTAGGCGTGGAGGAGGCAGACGGCGACCGCCTCGGGCTCGCAGCCGGCGACGTCCTCGGCCAGCCGCGCGGCGGCGTCGGCGCCGAGCGCGCGCAGCACGCCGTCCGGCCCCATCC
>JAXDHC010000391.1:0-3453 GCA_034664705.1 Solirubrobacteraceae bacterium | reverse complement strand
GGGCGATGCCGCCGACCGACTGGAAGTTGAGCAGCTTCTCGCCGTGGCCGTCCTGGAAGACGAGCACGAGGACGCCGTAGGCGGAGCCCACCGACAGCATGTTGAGGATGATCGCCTTGATCGGCACGACGATCGAGCGGAACGTGATCAGCAGAAGGATGAACGCGAGGCTGAGGACGAACGCGAACACGATCGGCAGGCGCGACGTCGTGACGTCGATGAAGTCCTTGGAGCCGGCCGTGAGGCCGTTGACGGCGACCTCGGCGTTCGGCAGGCGCCCGACCGTGGCCGGAACGATGTCCTCGCGCAGCACCTGCAGCGACCTGTCGGACGCGGCGTCGGTGCCGCTGCCCTTGACCGACAGGGCGACGACGGCGACGGTCTTGTCGGGGCTGACCTCGACGTTGGACGGCTCGGAGAGCTGGCCGGTCGCGATCGCCTTGTCGTGGAGCGCCTTGATCGCGGTCTGGACCTCGGGCGCCGTGACGTCGTCGGCCTTGACGACCGTCGTCGCGGGGACGGCGCCGCCCGGGAAGGCGGCCTGGACGCGGTCGTAGGTCTGGATGACCGGCTGGCTGCGCGAGTAGCCGTCGAAGCCCGGATCCTTGAACTGCAGGCCGAGCGCGGGGACGGAGAGGGCGACGAGCACGGCGCCGGCGATCACCGCGGACACGAGCGGGCGCTCGAGGACGCGGGCGAGGATGGCGCCCCAGACGCGCGACTCGCCCTTCGCCTGGTGGCGGCGCTTGGTGATGTAGGGCACCCGGCCCTTCTCCAGCCAGTTCTTCCGGCCGAGGAACGCGAGCGTCGCCGGCAGGAAGGTCAGCGAGCCGACCATGGCGACGGCGACGACGAGCATCGTGCCGATGCCGAAGCCGGCGAAGATCGGGTTGCCGGCGAACAGCAGCCCGGCCATCGCGGTCATCACCGTCAGGCCCGAGATGAGCACCGCGCGGCCCGACGTGGCGGCGGCGATCTCCACCGCGGCCTCGGTCGAGTGGCCCTTGTCGCGCTCCTCCATCATCCGGCGCGCGTAGAACATGGCGTAGTCGACGCCGACGGCGAGCCCGATGATGACCACGAGCTGGGCGACGTCGAGCGGAAGCGCGTAGAGGTGGCTGACCGGCCCGAGGAGGCCGATCGTGGCGGCGACGGCGGTGGCGCCGAGCACGAGCGGAAGGCCGGCGGCGACGACCGCGCCGAACGCGACCAGCAGGATGATCAGCATCAGGCCGTAGGAGATGAACTCCGACTTCTTTCCGTCCTTCGCGTCCTGGGCGGCGATCTCCTTGGTGGCCGAGACCTCGCCGAACTGCTCGACACGCACGCCGGGATGGGCCGTCTGGATGGCGGCCACGGCGGCGAGCGGCTTCTCGACGAGCTTCTCGACGTGCTCGTCCGTGCCGGGCATCGAGAAGTTCACGACGACCGAGCGGCCGTCCTTGGACACAGTGTTGACGCGAGTGGCGGGGTCGAGCGGGCTCTCGATCTCGGTGATGCCTTCGATCCGCTTCAGCCGGCTCACCACATCCCTCGCGGCGGCCGTCACCTGAGGATCGTCGGCCTTGATCGAGCCCTTGCCCTGGACCAGCACCTGCTCGCCGGCCTGGTCCGGGAAGCCTGCGGCCTCGACGATCATGTCGCCGCGCTTGGACTCGCCGCTGCCCGCGGCGGAGTCGTCGATGTTCTTCTGACCAACGGCGCCGCCAAGGACGGCGGCGAGGACCACGAAGAGGATCCAGCCGAGGATGGCTGTCTTGCGGTGCTGGGCGCTCCATTTACCGGCGCGCGCCGCGAGGTTTCGGGATTGCATCAGAGCTGAGCTCCTTCAAAAGGGGTGCCAGGGAGGATTGGCCGCAGCCTCCCAGCACGGAGCCGGCGGAACTGGGTGCAGACAGGCGTCGGGCGGGGACACAGGCTCCGGACCACGCGGGAGGTGGCCGTACCGACACGCCGTGTGAACCCCCTATCGAGTGGCCGCCCGCCGGCACCAAGGAGCAGGTCGACCGCGGCACAGTCGCGTACGAGATGAGCCTTCGGCGAGGCGGGCGTGGCGGCCTCCGCTCCCGCACTGTCACTCTCGCGCAATGGAGCAGTGAGCGCGCGTGTCGGGCGGACCGCTGGACGTATCGATGCGGTTCCGGCCGCGATCGGCACGTCCGGCCGGTCTCCTCCCCGCACGCACGCACGCACGCGGTCGCGGAAGCGTGCGATGAGTCTCCGCGATCGGCATTGTCCATCCCCACATGCCCGAATCCCTGTGGACGCGCGTCGCCGACCTGCCGCTCACCGTCGACGCGCACGCGATCGACCGCTTGGAGGCGCCCGCCCCCGCCGGGCGGGTGACCTACATGGGACATGGCGCGGCGCTGGCGGCGGTGGGCGTTCGAGTCCGCCGCCCTGGATCTGGCGCTCGCGCAGGCCAAGCTCGGGCTGCCGGAGGCGCTCGGCCGCTAGCCCGCGCCGGTGCGCTTCGTGAATTCGCTCGGACTCGGCGACCCGCCGGCTGTGGCCGCGGTCGGCCGCCGCCTCGTGCGTTATCCCGGCCTCCGCTTCAAGCTCGACGCCCAGGCGTCGTGGTCCCCGTCGCTGGCGGCCGATGTCGCCGCGACCGGCGTGGTCGGCCGAGCGGATCGAGCGGCTGATGGCCGCCTTCGCCCGCGACTGCCCCGGCTATCACGACGCGATCGTGCTGCTGGACTCCACGCCGGTGGAATGCGGCCGGTCGGTCGAGACCGCGCGGCGCTCGGAGCTGGGTGTCGCTCGCGCGCATCACTACAGCCGCCGCCACTCCAGGTGGTTTTGGGGATGCCGGGCGCGCACCTTGCACGGGCTGCGGCGCCCGGATCGCCTCCAAGCCGCTGGCCGACAGCGCCGGCATCTGGCTCAACTGGCTCTGCGGCCGACCGACACGGGCCTTCGCGGACCTCACCACCTACCGCGATCAGTCCGGGTACTCGTCCTTGCGCCAGGCGCGGGGCTCCTCTGGCCCAGGCTTCGGCGTTCGCTCGAGCAAGAACGAGTGGTACGGCGCGACGAACCGATCGGGTGCCATCACCGTGTACGTGTGGTACACGCTCCCGTTCTCGCGCGCGAAGGCGATGAAGCTCGGCCCCTCACGCAGACCGTCCTCGAGCCTGGCTCCGACCTGCCGTCCCCAATCCTCGAGCCACTCGGGCGGCTTGTCGATCATCTGCATGACCGCGGGAATCTCCCGCGCCTGCTCGGGCGTGAGGGCCAGCCCGAAGTCGAACGCAAACTCTGTCTCATAGGTCGAGACGTAGGGGAACTGCCAACCCATCCGCTCCTTGTAGGAGATCAGCCGATCGATCGGCGCGCGCGAGAAGCAGATCAGCGTCACGTCGCGGTGGTTCAGATGCACGCGCGTGGCGTCGAGCTCATCCCCCAGGTTCGAGCACCCGGGGCAAGCGCCGCGCTCGTAATCCGGCCCGA
>JAXDHC010000390.1:0-9071 GCA_034664705.1 Solirubrobacteraceae bacterium | reverse complement strand
CGAGCCGCTCGCGCAGGTAGGGGTGGAGCACGGACTCGAAGTCCGTGAGCGTCTCCTGGGGCCCGCCAACCAGGATCCCCTGCGGCATGGCGTCCTTCATGTGCAGGAACACGACCTCGGCCGTGTGCTTGAGGTGGTCGGCGACGTCCTTGTCGACGGATCGCTGGTAGTTGGCCTGCGACCAGCCGCCCTGGTCGTGCTGGTTGCGAACCTCGTCCTCGACGAGGGCGACCTCCTCCAGCGAATCGCCCGACCCGCAGAACAGGCGCGCGTTGCGGCGGTTGACGAGCACGACGCACCAGCGCTCGGGGGCGCCGATGCCCGAGAGCGGCGCGAGGTACGGCCGGTCGGAGATCACGGGATCGTGGTCCACCGGCTCGGAGAGGCGCAGCATCTCGAAGAGGCCGGCCGCGTTGCAGGAGAAGACGGCCAGGCCGTGGGCGCCCTTCGGCACGGCGCCGTTGCCGAACTCCTGCTCCACCCGGTCGAGGTCGGCGTTGAGCGAGGCCTTCTGCTCGTGCGTGAGGCCGTCGTGGTCGCGCACGAGCCGGCCCGCCCGGTCGAGCACGGAGCGGATCTCCGTGCTTCGCGCGGGCGGTGTGGCGAACTCTCGGGGGTCGAGATTGACGAACAGCGAGAGGACCTTGGCGCCGCCGACCTGGGCCTCGGCGAGCCGCCGCAGACGCTCACGGGTGATGTCGTTGGCCTGCATGGGGGCGACACTACCCCCGCCACGCAATGGGTACGCCGGGGGAAGCACCGCAATACCAACGAGAAAGGGTGATGCACCAGTGTCCAGGCTCACCACGTTCGCCGCTGGGGCGGGCTTCGGCGCCGCCGCCGCGTACCTCCTGGACGGCGCCTCCGGGAACCGCCGTCGCAGCATCGCGCGCGACAAGGCCGCGAGATTCGCCCGGACGGGCGGCGGAACCGTCCAGAGCGCCGCCCAGACCGTCGGCGCGCAGGCGCAGGGCATGGCGGCCAAGGCCCAGCACGCCGCGACCGGCGGCGACAGCGCCCCCGAGGACGACCGCACGCTGAAGGCCAAGGTCGAGACGGTGATCTTCCGTCCCGCCGATGCGCCGAAGGGCGCCGTCGACGTGCAGGTCGTCGGCGGGATCGTCGAGCTGCGCGGCCAGGTCGACGACCCGGCCCAGGCCGAGGCGCTCGAGGCGGCCGCGCGCAAGGTGACCGGGGTGCTCGACGTGCGCAACCTGTGCCACCTGCCGGGCGAGACGCCGCCCAACATCGTCGGGACGCCGGGCGTCTCCTGACGCCGTCCCGGCCCGCCCGGACGGGGGCCGCGCCGGCCCTCAGTGCACCGGCGCGGTCGCGCGGTCCAGCCCGGCGACCTCGAAGACCCAGAAGTCGCGCTCGATGACCGGCACCGAGACGTTGTAGACCGGCACGTTGCCGATCGCGCCATCGAAGCGCCCGGCGTGCGCGTGGCCGTGCAGGACGAGGTCGGGCTCGTGGGCGGCGATCGGCGCGGCGAGCCGGTCGGTGCCGAGCATCGTCCAGATCGCCTGCGGCTCGCCGGCCAGCGTCTGCTCGGTGGGCGCGTAGTGCAGCAGCACCACCCGCACGGGGCAGTGCGCGACCGCCCGCAGGCCGCGGTCGACGGCCTCGACGTCGCGCGTGGTCTCCGCGTAGACCTCCCGCAGCAGCGGCTCGCCGAAGTCCGGCAGGTGCGAGCCGGGGAAGCCGCCGACGAACCCCTTCGCGCCGACGATGCCGATCTCGACGCCGGCGACGCACGGCGTCGCGTGAGAGCGCTCGAGCACCGTGATGCCGGCCTCCTCGAGCACCGCGACGAGCTCGTCGGCGCGGTTCACGTGCCAGTCGTGGTTGCCCAGGACGGCGAAGACCGGCATCGAGAGCCCGCGGCAGGCGTCGGCCAGGATCGCGGCCTGCTCGGGCTCGCCGTGGGTCGTCAGGTCGCCGGCCAGCAGGAGGAGGTCCGCGCGGCCGTCCAGCGCGGCGAACGCCTCGAGGATCGCGTCGCGGTTGCCGGCATGCGCGTGCATGTCGCCGGCGGCGGCGATCCGCACCGCGCGCCCGCGCGGGCGGTGTCCGTTCGTCGCGTCGGTCATGACGGGAGGCATACCCCTCCCAGGGGCGCGGGTAGCAGGCGGCCATGGGCAGCAAGCAGCGACCGTCGGAGACCGCCGAGATCACCGAGGCGCTCAAGCGGGCGACGGCCGCGCTGCGCGGCGCGGACGTCCCGTTCGCGCTGGCCGGCAGCGTGGCGGCATGGGCCCGCGGCGGGCCCGCGCCGTGCAACGACCTCGACTTCGCCATCCCCGAGGACGCGGCCGACCGCGCCGAGCGGGCTCTGGGCGACGCGGGCATGCACACCGAGCGCCCGCCGGAGGGCTGGCTGCTCAAGGCGTGGGACGGGCCGGTCCTCATCGACCTCATCTGGGACCTCGAGGGCCTCGGCGACGTCGAGACGCTGCTCGAGCGGGCCGAGGAGATCTCGGTCCAGGCCGTGCGGATGCCGGTCCTCACGCTCGACGACGTGATGGTCTCGAAGCTGTGCGCCTTCGACGAGCACGCCCTGGACTTCGCGGGGGCGCTCGCCGTCGCGCGGGCGGTCCGCGAGCAGGTGGACTGGCCCGACGTGCGCGAGCGGACGGCCGGGTCGCCCTATGCGCGGGGGTTCATCGCCCTGCTCGAGGAGCTCGGCGTGGTCACGCGGACGGCCGTCGCCCGCGGCGGCGAGCCCCGCGTCCGCGTGGTCCCGGGCGGGTAGCGCGCCGCCGTGCCCGTCGCGATCGTCACCGGCTCGGACTCCGGCATCGGAAAGGCCACCGCCGTCGCGCTCGCTCGGGACGGCTACGACGTCGGCGTCACCTGGCACACCGACGAGACGGGCGCGCAGGGGACCGCCGAGGAGGTGCGCGCGACCGGCCGGCGCGCCGAGGTGCGCCGGCTCGACCTGAGCGACGTCACGGCGGCCGCCGGCGTGGTCGAGGAGCTCGCCGACGCCCTCGGCGGCCTGGACGTCCACGTCAACAACGCGGGCACCGGCGACTCCACGCCCTTCCTGGAGGTGGACCTCGAGACGTGGCGTCACGTGCTCGACGTCGACCTGACGGGCGCGTTCGTGTGCGCGCAGGCGGCGGCGCGCCGGATGGTCGCCGCCGGGCGCGGCGGGCGCATCGTGAACGTGACGTCCGTCCACGAGCACGTGCCGCTCGCGGGCAGCGCGCCGTACTGCGCCTCCAAGGGCGGCCTCGGGATGCTGACGAAGGTGATGGCGCTCGAGCTCGCCAAGGAGGGCATCACGGTCAACTCGGTGGCGCCCGGTGAGATCTCCACGCCGATGACCGGCCAGGAGGACGCCGACCCGCACGAGCAGGACCGCCCCGGGATCCCGGCCCGCCGGACCGGGCACGCGCACGAGATCGCGGCCCTGATCGCCTTCATCTGCCGCGACGAGGCCGCGTACCTCACCGGCGAGTCGATCGTCGTGGACGGCGGCCTGACGCTGATGTCGGCCCAGCAGGACCGCCAGGCGCCCTGAGCCCGGGTCATCCGCGGGTTGCGCGCGCCCGCACCCGGCCTAGACGATCGGCAATGCGCGCCGCCATCCTGGAAGCGGTCGGGACGATCCCCGTCTTCGGGGACTTCAAGGAGCCCGACGAGGGCGATGGCCGCACCGTCGCCGAGGTCCTCGCGGCCGGGCTGAACCCGGTGGACCTGATGATCGCCGCCGGGCAGATGGGGCCGGTGGACGTGCCCTGCGTCGTCGGGCTCGAGGGGGTGGCGCGCATCGGCGACGAGCGCGTCTACTTCAACGGGGTCCCGTGGCCGTTCGGCTCGATCGCGCAGTTCGCGCCGGTCGACCGGGCGGAGGCCTTTCCCGTCGCGAGCGACCTGTCTCCGGGCATGGCCGTCGCGCTGGGCATCGCGGGCCTCGCCGCCTGGGTGCCGCTGGAGACCCGCGCGCAGCTGCAGCGCGGCGAGTCGGTGCTCGTCCTCGGCGCGAGCGGCATGGTGGGCCAGCTCGCCGTGCAGGCCGCCAAGCTCCTGGGCGCCGGGCGCGTCGTGGCCGCCGCCCGGCACCGCGAGACGCTCGAGATGCTGCGCGAGCGCGGCGCCGACGAGGTCGTGCAGCTCGGCGCCGGCGACGACGCCGACGCGCTGAGGCGCGTGGCCGGCGACGGCTACGACGTCGTGCTCGACGCCCTCTACGGGGCCGCCCTCGAGGCCGCGCTGCCGGCGACCGCCATGGGCGCACGGGCCGTGACGGTCGGCGCCAACGCCGGGCCGGCCGCGACCATCCCGCTGTCGAGCCTGTACGGGCGCACCCTGATGGGCCACGCCGGCATGACCGTGCCCGGCGACGTCCGCCGTGCAGCCTACGAGCGCATGGGGCGCCACGCCGTCGCCGGCGAGCTCACGGTCGACGTGGTCAGCATGCCGCTCTCCGACATCGAGCGGGCGTGGCAGGCGCAGGCCGGCGGACCGCACCGGAAGATCGTGATCGTGCCCTGAGGCCGGTGGGAGCCGCGAGCAGGTCGGCCGCTCAGAGGCGCCCGTCGCCGTCGCGCCCCGCCGCCGGCGGCGGCCGCCACGGCTCGCCGGTGTGACGCGGAGGCGGCGTCCACCCGTGGTTCTCGGCCGTCATGCGCATCGTGCGCATCGCGCGCTGCTTGGCCTCCCAGGGCACGCGGCGGTACAGCGGCACGAACACGTAGCGCCAGAACGCGCCGCCGGGGGGACGGTGCGGGGCCGTCGTGCCCTGCGGGTGGGCGCGCCGCAGGTCCTCCATCGCGGCTAGGCGCAGGTGCAGCTCGGCCTGCTCGCGCAGGCGCTGCTGGGCCCGCGCCAGGCCGGCGGGCACGCCGGTCACGCCGGCACCGCCGAGGCCGGCTTGGGCGCGGTCGCCGCGGCGTCGCCGCCGCTCTTGCGCAGCTCGGCGAGGCCGTTCTGGGCGGCGATGGCGATCGGCTCGAACAGCGCGCCGATCGGCGGCGAGTAGATGTTCTCCATCCACGCGAGGTCGTCGAGCGTCGCGCCGCGCTTGGCCGCGAACGCCAGGAAGTCGCAGCGCTCCTTGACGCCCTCGCCGCCGTGGATCTGACCGCCGATGAGCCGCAGCGAGCCTGGCTCGGCAAGCAGCTTGACGTGCGTCTTCGTCGCGCCCGGGTAGTAGCGCGCCCGCGACACGCCGACGCCCTTGGCGAGCACGTAGGGCACGCCCATCGCCGACGCGAGCGTCTCGCCGAGCGAGAAGCCGCCGATCGTGTAGTCGCCGGCCACCAGGCCCCAGGGGACCCACACCGGGTCGTACGTGCGGTCCTCGCCGGCCGCGTTCGCCCCGGCCGTCCGGCCCTGCGCGTAGGCGTGCGAGCCGGTCAGGCCGCGGATCGGGATCATCGTCAGGCCGTGGGGAACCTCGATGACGTCGCCGGCCGCCCACACGCCGTCGACGGGCGTGCGCATGTGGTCGTCGACGATGAGCCCGCCCGTCGTGCCGACCGGCAGGCCGGCCGCCTGCGCGAGCGCGGTGTTCGGCACCTTGTGCAGGCAGACGATCACGATGTCGCAGGCGATCTCGCCCTCCGAGGTCGCGACCGCGCGGACGTGGTCCTCGCCGAGGAACGCCTCGACGGCGGTGCCGAGGTGCAGCGTCACGCCGCGGTCGGTCAGCGACTGGTGCACCGGCTCGGCGACGTCGGGATCGAGCACCTCGTGCAGCGCCCACGGGCCCTCGTCGATGAAGTGCACCTCGAGCCCGCGGTGGCCGAGGTTGCCCGCCATCTCGACGCCGAGCGGCGTGGCGCCGATGACGGCGACCGTCCTGACAGTGTCGAGGAGCTTGTCGAACTCCATCGCCTTGCGGATGTTCTTGACGTAGTGCAGGCCCTCGAGGTTCGCGCCGGGGACGTCGGGCTTCTCCCACACGAACCCCGTGCCGACGATGAGCTTGTCGAACCCCTCGTGCTGGTTGCGGGCGGTGACGACGCCGCGGTCGAGGTCGATGTCGGTGATCGCCGTCTCCATGCGCATGTCGAGCCCGTCGGCGACGTAGCGCTCCACCGTGGAGAGGAAGAGGTCCTCGAAGCGCGGGATCTCCCCGCCGTGCACGAACGGGATGCCGCACGGCGAGTACGCGATGTCCTCGAACTCCGTGAACAGCGAGACGTGCATGTCCGGGTCGAGTCGCCGGGCCGTCGTTGCCGCGGAGATGCCCGCGCCGCCGCCGCCGATCACGATGAGCCGCTCAGTCATGGCTGCGCCTCCGATGCGTTTCCTATCCGAAACGCGTGTTGCGTACGGTGCGAACATACTCGACCTCGACGCCTGCGGCCAGGGCGTTCGACACCCAGCACAGGGGCCGCGCGCGCTCCACCAGGCGCGCCAGGACGTCGTCCTGCACATCGGCCGTCGTCTCCACGACGAAGCGCTCGTAGCGCAGCTCCCGGCCGGCGCGCTCGGCGCGCACGGTGATTTCCAGCCCGGGCAGGTCGAGCCCGCGCTTGCCGGCCGCGTGGCCCATCGCGAGGCAGAAGCAGCTCGCCAGCGCCGCGCAGAAGAGCTCGGTCGGCATCATCCCGCCGTCCTCGCCGCCCGACGCCGGCGGCTCGTCGACGCGCACCTCGTGCCCGCGGGCGCGCACGTCGGCGGCATAGCCGCCGCGCCACGTCGCCGTGACCTCGAGGCCGGCCATCAGCGCCCGGCCAGGACGTCGCGGTAGGCCGTCTCCTGCATGGCCGCGACGCGGTCCCAGCCGTGGCGCTCGGCGACCTCCCGGCCGCCGGCCCGCAGCCGCGCCGCCAGCCCGTCGTCGCGCGCCGCGCGCACGAGCGCGCCGGCGAGCGCGCCGGCGTCGCCCACGGGCGTCATGAGCGCGCTGTCGCCGTCGCCGACGAACTCGCGGAAGACGTCGAGGTCGGAGACCACGGCCGGGAGCCCGGCGGCGAGCGCCTCGAGCACGACGAGCCCGAAGCCCTCCTTCACCGACGGCAGCGCGAAGACGTCGGCCGCGCGGTACAGCCGCTCGAGCTCGGCGTCGGTCACCGGGCCCAGCACGCGCAGGTCGCCGTTCAGCCCGAGCGCGCCGGCGCGCGCGTGGAAGCGGTCGACCTCGTCGCGGTAGTCGAACAGCGTCGCGCCGCCGGCGACGAGCAGGAGCGGGCGCAGGTCGGCCAGCGCGCCGCGCGCCTGCGCGAACCCCTCGAGCAGGGTGAGCGAGCCCTTGCGCGGCTCGATCCCGCCGACCGTGAGGATGGCCAGGCGCCCGTCCACGCCGGCCGCCTCGCGCGCGGCGCGCCGCTCGGCGGCGTCGCGCGGCGGGCGGTGGCGCGCGCGGTCCACGCCGTTGGCGACGAGCCCGGCCTCCACGCCGAACTCGCCGCGGACCCGCGCGAGCCACGGCCGCGAGACGCACAGCACGCGGTCGGGGGCGACGATCGAGCGGCGCTGGCAGGCGATCAGCGACGCCGAGCGGAAGTCGTCGACGTGGTGCACGGTGCGGATCACGGCGTCGATGACCCCCTCCTCGCGCAGCGCCAGCGCGGCGTTCGCCGAGATGCAGTCCTGCGCGTGGACGACGTCGAAGCGGTGGTCGCCCAGCGGCGCGCGCAGGCCGTCGCGGTACGCGGCGATCGTCGCGGCGATCCGCTCGTCGAAGGACGTCGCCTCGTCGAGCGCCTGCTCGACGACGTGGGCCGGCACCGTGGGGTCGCGGAAGAAGCGCGCGCCCGGCGGGCCGATCGCGAAGAGCTCCGCCGCGTGCCCGCGCGCGGCCAGCGCCTCGGCGAGCGAGATCGCGTGGACGACGCCGCCGCGGGGCCGCACCGAGTAGGTCAGCATCGCGACGCGCAGCGCGCTCACCGGCCGCCGTCCCTCACCGCGCGCACCGCCAGGCGCACGGCCGCGGCGTTGGACGGAGCGACGAGCGCGCCCGCCTCCTGCAGGACGGCCGTCTGGCGCCCGGCGTCCTGCGGATCCTGCGGCGTGCCGCACACGCGGACGAGCACGAGCGCGCGCTGGGCGGCCTGCGCGACCGCGCCCGCCAGCTCGCCGGCGGGGTCGGGGTGCGCGCCGTGGCCGAGCACGACGTCGAGGAGCAGGCAGCCGAGACGCTCGTCGCCGGCCGCCTCCTCGATCATGCCGCGGCGCAGGTCGAGGTCCACCATCGGGTGCGGGCGCCCCTGCGTGTACTCCTCCTCGCCGAGGTCGAGCACGGTGTGGCCGTCGCCGTCGCCGCCGGACACGTTGCCTGCGACCGGCCCGAGCGCGGTCTCGAGGATCGTCGCCGCCTCGTGGGCCAGCGAGCCGCCGGAGTACAGGCCGAGCACGCGCCCGCCCCCGGAGCGGTCGCGGGCGGCGTCGACCGCGCGCTCCAGGCTGGTCACCTCGGGCGGTCGCGCCCCGACGGCGGCGCACGCGCCGGCCTCGAGCGTGGCGTGCACCGCGAACGGCGCGTCGGCGTCGCGCAGCCCGACGAACGCCGCGACGGCGCGCCTGCCCGCCGGGATGGCGTCGCCGAGCGCGCGGACGATCGCGGGCGCCGGCGGCTTGGAGACCAGCAGGATCGTCTCCGTCTCGTCGTCCTCGCCGAGCAGCGCGAGCGCCTGGCGGAAGGCGAGGCCGCCGACCTCCTCGGTGAGGTCGCGGCCGCCGACGCCGATGATCTGCGACACGCCGCTGCCCGCCGCGGCGACGAGGCAGGCGGCCTCCTGGGCGCCGGTGCCCGCCGCGGCGACGATGCCGACGGGGCCGCTCGGGACCTCGTTGGCGAAGCCGAGCCCGACGCCCCCGAGCATCGCGGTCCCGCAGCCGGGGCCCATCACGAGCAGGCCGCGCTCGGCGCCGCGGCGCTTGAGCGCCACCTCGTCGCGGACGCTGACGTGGTCGGAGAACAGGAAGACGTGCAGCCCGCGGCTGAGCGCGCGGTGGGCCTCGAGCGTGGCGTACTCGCCCGGCACGGAGACGAGGGCGACGTTCGCGCCCGGCAGCGCGCCCGCGGCCGCCCCGAGCGAGCGGGGCGGCGCGGGCGCCGCGCCGCCGCCGTCCGCCGCGCCGCCCGCGTCCCCGCCCGCGAGCATCCGCTG
>JAXDHC010000389.1:0-15125 GCA_034664705.1 Solirubrobacteraceae bacterium | reverse complement strand
GTCCTGCTCGAACTTCGGGCACAGCTTCAGCGTCTGCAGGTCGGGGCTCTCGAGGGCGGTGAAGACCGCGCCGGGCTCGAGCGTGCCCTTGACGTGCTCGTCGAGCATCCGCGAGGCGGCGGCCTGGTTGTCGACGAAGCCGGTCCCGATCATGTTGTCGTAGGCCTCGCAGTCCGGGACCGTGAGCTTGAAGAGGGCCGGGTTCTTGCCCGAGTCCTTCGCGGCGGCGTACGTCCCCGCGACGGCGGCGTCGAGGAAGGGGAAGATGACGTCGGCGCCGTCGGTGATCATCGCCGCGGTCGCCGCCTTGGCCTTCGCGACGTCGTTGAAGTCGCCGATGATGTTCGAGACGACCTTGATGTCCGGCTTGACCGACTTGGCGCCGGCCTCGAAGCCGGCGTCGCCCTGCGTCGTCGGCGGGATCTCCGCGCCGCCGACGTAGCCCACGACGTTGGTCTTCGTCATCGTCGCGGCGATCGCGCCGGCCACGAACGTGGGGGCGCCCCAGTCGTTCGCGAAGCCGGTCACGTTCTTGCGCAGCTGCTGGCCGTAGCCCGCGATCGTGATGAACGTCGTGTCGGGGAACTTGTCGGCCTCGACATCGAAGATCGGCCCGAAGGTCGCGCTGACGCCGACCATCACCTGGTTGAGCGGCGCGAGCGTCTCGACCGCGTCGGTCCCGCGCTGGGTGGTGGTGCGGTTCTCGAGGACCGCGGTGACCTTCAGCTCCGGGTGCTGCTCCGCCGCCTGGGTGATGCCGGCGAGCGCCGCCTGGTTGAAGCCCTTGTCGTTCTTCTGGCCGAACAGCGCGACGCCGACCTTGGTCTCCTTGGCGGCCGCCGAGTCGCCACCGGTCGACGAGGCGCCCCCGCCGGAGTCGTCTCCGCCGCCGCACGCGGCGATCACGAGCGCGGCGGCGGCTGCCGTCGTCAGCATGGCAAGGGGCCGGCGCTTGCTGCGGGCAGGGCTCATCGGGCGTCGTCGCTCCTCGTCGGGTCCACGTCCGGGCGAGTATCCGGGCGCACCCGCGCGGCCGTCATCGGGGCATCCCCGCTGCGGCCGCCGGGTTTTCCCTACCGCGGCGCCGGGCCGCAGAGGCTCAGCGCCGTGAGCGCGTAGACGCGCGCCGCCCGCAGCAGGTCCTGCTTGGTCACCGAGAAGACGCCGCCGCCGACCACCGCGGCCGGCCCGTAGGTCAGCGCGGGGATCCCGACCTCGTTGAAGAGCAGGTGGTCGCGCCACATGCTGCACTCGGGCGGGGTGGCGATCTCGCACTCGGTGCCGAACTCGGTCTGGTGGGCCACGTCGATCGCGTCCGAGAGCGGCTCGATGCCCTGCGCCTCGTAGCCGGGGCGGTTGAGGAACTGCTCGACCCGGCCCTCGAGCCCGAGCTGGTCGAGGAAGCCGCGCAGCTCGGGGGCGATCGCGCCGCTGTCCTGCCCGGGGGCGGTGCGGATGTCGAGGTAGATCTCGCAGACCTCGGGGTTCTGCAGCAGGAGCCACGGCTGGCCGGAGCGGACGGCGCCGATGTTCACGCGCGGGATGACGGTGCCGCCCGCGCACTCGTAGCGATGGCGCTGCTCGTACTGAAGCGCCCACTCCTCCAGGCGCTCGAGCAGCGGTATCGCGCGCAGCATGGCGTTCGGCTGGTCCTCGCGCGAGTACGGCCGGCTCAGGTACGGCGTGTAGAGCGGCCGGCTGCCGTAGACGGTGATCTTGTGGAACGCCTTGCCCGCCTCCACCCACCCCTTGCGGAAGCTCGTGCCCTCGGCGCACACGCAGTAGCTCGCGCGGGGCATGTGGTTGACGAGGTAGCGCGCGCCGACCTCCTTGCTGAGGTAGCGCTTGCCCTGGAACTCGTCGACCGGCTCCTGGCCGATCTCGCCGGGCACCATCGTCATGTAGACGCTGCCCGCGAGCGGCACGCCCGCGTCTCGGATCGCCCGCGTGGCGATCATGAACGCGGCCATCGGGCCCTTGTCGTTGACGACGGGGTTGCCGACGAGCGAGTCGCCGTCCTCCCAGCCGGTGTGGTACTCCGGGGCGCCCGGATCGCGCCAGACGAGCCGGTCGTCGCGGCGCATCCACGTGTCCATGTGGCTGTTGAACGCCAGCGACGGGCCGTCGCCGCGGCCGGGCAGCTCGGCGAAGACGTTGAAGCGGTCCTCGAAGATGCCGATGCGCCGCGCGTCGAAGCCCTCGCCGATCAGCCACGCCTGGATCGCCTCGCCCGCGGGGCCCTCCTCGCCGGGCGGGCTCTCGACGTTGGCGAGGTGCAGCGCGAGCTCGACGAGCTCGTCCTCGCGGATCCGCTCCAGCACGGCGTCGGCATGGTCGGTCCGGACGCTCATCGGCATTCCCCTCTCAGTGACCGCGCCAGAACACGATCTTGCGGTCGAGCCACTCGACGATGCCGTAGAGGACCAGGCCGATGATCATCAACGCGACGATCACGGCGAAGCCGTCGGCGACCTCCAGCTGGAAGTTGAAGGTCTTGATCATCACGCCCATGCCCTCCGACGCCCCGACGAACTCGGCGACGATCGCCCCGATGAGCGCGAGCGTCATCGCCTGCTTGACCCCGGCGAAGATGATCGGCATCGACGACGGCAGCGACAGCTTGCGGTACGTCTCCCAGCGCTTCGCGCCGAACGAGCGCATCAGCGTGCGCGCGTCGTGGTCGATCGTCTCGAGGCCGACGACGACGGCGATGAGCACCGGGAAGAAGCAGATGGTCGCGGCCATGACGTACTTCGACGTCAGCCCGAAGCCGAACCAGGTCAGGAACAGTGGCGCGAGCGCGACGCGCGGCGTGTTCTGGAAGGCGACGGCGAGCGGGTAGATCGCCAGCCGGAACGGGCGGAAGATCCCGATCAGCGTGCCCAGGACCCAGGCGGCGACGACCCCGATGACGAAGCCGAGGAGGGTCTCGTACAGGGTGATCCACGTGTTGCGCCAGAAGAACCCCTCCTGGGAGAGGCTCACGAGCGACACGACGACCTCGGTCAGCGGCGGCAGGATGATCGGGTCGACGATCTCGAAGCGGCTCAGCGCCTCCCACAGCGCGCCGAGCAGGAGGAGGGCGAGCGCCGGCCAGAGGACGAGCGACCAGTCGAAGCGCCCGCTGCGGTCGGTCAGCGGTGAGGCCAGGCGCCGCTCCGGCGGCCCGCCCATCGACGGCACCGTCTCCGTGCGCTCGGCGGTGGGCTCGGCCGTCATGCCGCCTCCACGCGCTCGGTCTGCCCGAGCAGCCCGCGGATGTGCGCCGACAGCTCGACCGCGCGCGGGTGGGTGATCATGTCCAGCGTCCGCGGGCGCGGGAGGTCCACGTCGACCACCTCCAGCACCTCGCCGGGCCGTGCCTTGAGCACGACGATGCGGTCGGAGAGGAACACGGCCTCGGGGATGTTGTGGGTCACGTAGAGGACCGAGCGGCTGAGCGTCTCGTGCAGCCGCGCGAGCTCGGCGTTCAGCCGCTCGCGGGTGAACTCGTCGAGCGCGGCGAATGGCTCGTCCATCAGCAGGATCGACGGGTCGGGCAGCAGCGTCCGGGCGAGGCTGGCCCGCTGCTGCATGCCGCCTGACAGCTCCCAGGCGTGCTTGTCCTCGAAGCCCTGCAGGCCGACCATCTCCAGCAGCTCCTGCGCCCGGTTGCGCGAGGCGCCGTCGTCGAGGCGGTAGATCTCGGCCGGCAGCAGCACGTTGTCCTGCACGCTGCGCCACGGCAGGAGCACCGGCTTCTGCAGCATGATCCCGACCTCGCGACGGCCCGGACGCGCCGGCTCGCCGCCGACGTCGACCGTGCCCGTGTCGTACGGGATCAGGCCCGCGACGATGTGCAGGATCGTCGACTTGCCGCAGCCGCTCGGGCCGACCAGCGAGACGAACTCGCCGTCGCGGGTGTCGAAGTCCACGTCGCGGACGGCCTCGACCGGCCCGCGCCGGCTTCCGTAGGTCTTGTGCAGGCCCTCCACCGTGACGCTCCGGCGTCCGGCGTCGGCCTGCGGGGGTGCGCTGCTCCGGCGGGTCGCCATGGGATGACGGCGACCCTAAGCAGGCCGTCGCCGCGGCGGGAGGCCATCGCGCGGTCAAACCGGGTCATCCCTCCTCTTGAGCGGGAAAACCCGTCGCCCCCCGCCGGGGCCCGTGGGGCCGCCATAACATCGCGGCCGAGTCGGGGCAGGGGCGACGCCATCACCAGGGCGCACGGCACGGGACCGGGCGCCCGCCGAGGAGGAGGAAGGCGCATGCACCACCGAGGGAACGACCGAGGACCGAGACGGCGCTTCAGCCGCGTATGGCTGCTGGCGCTCGCGCTCAGCGGGCTCGTCCTGCTCGCCGCCGGCTGCGGCGGCGACGACGGGGACAGCGGAGGCGGCGCGGCCGCGACCAGTACGGGCGGCGAGCAGGCGGCCGAGACGAAGGAGGTCACGATGCTCCTGCCGTTCCGGGAGTCGATCGCCTTCATCGGCCTCGTCGTCGCGCAGGACCGCTTCTACAAGCAGCTGGGTCTCGAGGTGAAGACGCCGGCAACCGACGGCGACAGCTTCGTCTCCCAGCAGCTCGTGGCCGGGCGCGAGAAGTTCGGCCTCACCGGCGCGCCCGAGGTGATGATCGCCAACACGAAGGACCAGGACCTGGTGAGCGTCGCCAACGTGAACCGCAACATCTTCACGATGGTCGCGCCGGACGGCGCGGGCGTCACGTCGGTCCAGGACCTGCGCGGCAAGTCGCTGGGCGTGACGGACCTCGGCGGCGGCGAGATGCCGCTCGTCAAGGGCGTGCTGCACGACGCCGGCCTGAAGGAGAACGACGACCTGAAGCTCGTCGTCGTCGGCGAGGGCGGCCCGGCGGTCGCCAGCGCCCTGAAGAACGGCCGCATCGACGCCTTCGCGGGCGCGATCAACGACGTCGCGGCCATCCAGGCGTCGGGCGCCGTGGCGAAGCTGACGCCCATCCTGCCCGAGAAGTTCAACGACCTGCCGTCGAACGTGATCGTCGCCAAGGCGTCGACGCTGCAGAACGCGGCGGACCGCGAGACCGCCATCAAGCTCGCCAAGGGCTGGCGGATGGGCACGGAGTTCGCCGTCAACGACCCCAAGGCGGCCCTCGCCATCGCGTGCAAGCGCGTCCCCGAGGACTGCCAGAACATGAAGGTCGCCCAGGCCTACCTCGACGTCGCCATCGCCGCCGAGAAGCCGCCGCAGCAGTGGGGCCTGCACGACATCGAGAAGAACCGGACCGTCAAGGACAGCATCGCCGCCGCGCAGATCAAGGGCGACGTCGATCTCGAGAAGGCGTTCACGAACGAGTACATCGACGAGGTCAACGCCGAGTAGGCGGACCGGGATCGATGCGAGCCCTCCGCGCCCGCGCTCGGGGCGGAGGGCTCGCGCTCGTCTCGCTCGTCCGCGGCGCTCGACCGTGCGTCGCGCGGTCCGGGGGCGCTCCGGGGGCCGGAGTGGACGAGTGTCGACTTCGCGCCCGTAGAGGGGGTTCAACTCGACACTCGACGCGCCCCGCAGCGCAGGGGCGGGCGCCCGCCCGGGTTCGGACTCCGACGTCCGGCTCAAGCCGCGCGCCGGGTGGCCGATGCTCGTGGTATGCGCGCGAAGGCCATCACGGCGTTCGGGACCTCCTCCGCCTGGGTGGTCTGCGGCGCGCTGCTCGCCACCCTCGCGTCGATCGCGCTCGTCACCACGCTCCAGCAGCGCGCGAACGAGAGTCGCGAGGCGCAGGTCACGCTGGCGCAGATCGCGCGCGAGTTCGACGCGCTGCAGAGCGCCCCGTATGACGGCATCGGCGGTGACGCCGCGGCGCACGCGGCCGTCCGCGCGAACATCCGGCACGCCGAGCGGCGCATCGAGACGCGCCTCGCCCGGCTGCGGCGCGAGGCCCCGACGCCGCACCTCGTGACCCTGGCCGGTCCCTACCGCGCCAACACGGCGGTCCTCGAGCGGATCCGCGTCTTCGTGGTCCGCGACCAGCAACCCCGGTCCGACGCCCTCGGGCCCGTCGCCGGCCGGCTCCAGCGCGCGGCCATCGGCGAGCTCGATCTCGCGAGCGTGGCGTACCGGCGGCGCGCATCGCGCTCCCAGCGCCTCGCCACGCTCGGCTCCGCGGCGACGATCCTCGTCCTCGTCTCGCTCTTCGGCACGTTCTACCTGCGCTCGCGCCGCGCCGGCGCGCGCGCCGAGACGCTCGCCAGCGACAACGCGCAGCTGCTCGTGGAGGACTCCCAGCTGCTGGTCGTCCAGCGGCTCGCGCTCGCCGGCGAGTATCGCGACGACGACACCGGCCAGCACACCGCGCGCGTGGCGCGCCTCTCCGGGCTGATCGGCGAGGCGCTCGGCATGCCGGCCGACGAGCGCGTCCTGCTCGAACAGGCGGCGCCGCTGCACGACGTCGGCAAGATCGGGATCCCCGACCGCGTCCTGCTCAAGCCCGGCCGCCTCACGCCGGACGAGCTCGACGAGATGAGGGCCCACACCACCCTCGGCGCCGCCATGCTCTCCCGGCCGGGGTTCCCGCTGCTGGAGATGGCGCAGGACATCGCCCTCACGCACCACGAGCGCTGGGACGGCACCGGCTACCCCGCCGGCCTCGCCGGCGAGGACATCCCGCTCGTGGGCCGCATCGTCGCGGTCGCCGACGTCTTCGACGCGCTCACCCACGCCCGCCCGTACAAGGCGGCATGGCCGGTCGCCGACGCCGTCGCCGAGATCCGGCACGAGGTGGGACGCCAGTTCGACCCCGCCGTCGTCGGCGCGTTCCTGCGCGTCCTCGCGAAGCTGGCCGCCTCGGAGGCGAACGACGCAGCGTCGAACGCGCGCCCCGTCGCCCTCGTCGCCTAGCCGCCCGCGGTCGGCCCGCCTTCGCGCTCAGCCGCCGACCGTCGCGGGCGGTCGCCCGTCCACGGCCTCGATGGCGAGGATCGGCGCCTGCTGCGCCGCCTCGGGCGCCGGCGCCGCGCCGACCTGCGGCTGGGGCTCGGGGCGCGCCGGCGCGCCGTTGTGCTCGGCGCCATCGGTCCGCTCCATGCTCCTCGTGGCCTCCATGAGCGGCCGGAGCAGGTCGATCGGGAGCGGGAAGACGATCGTGGAGTTCGAGTTGTTCTCGCTGCCGAGCTCCAGGAGCGTCTGCAGGTAGCGCAGCTGCAGCGTCGTGGGGTTCCGGCTCATCACGTCGGCGGCGTCGACGAGCTTGGCCGAGGCCTGGAACTCGCCCTCGGCGTTGATGATCTTCGCGCGCCGCTCGCGTTCGGCCTCGGCCTGACGGGCGATCGCGCGCTGCATGTTCTCCGGGATCTCGACGTCCTTGATCTCGACCGTGGAGACCTTGATGCCCCACGGCTCGGTCTGCTCGTCGATGACCTTCTGCAGATCCTCGTTCAGGCGCTCGCGCTCGGACAGCAGCGAGTCGAGCTCCACCTTGCCGAGGATCGAGCGCAGCGTGGTCTGGGCGATCTGCAGCGTGGCGGCGAGGTAGTCCTCGACCTCCACCACCGAGCGCCGCGCGTCCAGGATGCGGAAGTACGTCACCGCGGTCACGCGCGCCGGCACGTTGTCGCGGGTGATGACCTCCTGCGGCGGGATCCTCATCGTGACCGTGCGCAGGCCGACGCGGACCATCCGGTCGACGACGGGGATCAGGAAGATCAGCCCGGGGCCCCGCTCGGCGATCAGGCGCCCGAAGCGGAAGACGACGGCGCGCTCGTACTCGCGCAGGACGCGCACCGACGACGCGGCCAGCATCGCGGCCCCGGCGACGAGGATGGCAAGTACGAACAGCAGGCCGGTCATGGCAACAGCTCCTGGGAGTGGGAGAGAAGACCCGCGGCGTCCGGGCGCCGGACGACGGGCCTATGCGATGGCGCCGGCCCGCACCGCGGCCCGGACGTCGTCCGCCGCGCGCTCGGCGTCGGCCGCGGAGGCGAAGCTCTCGTCGGACGTCGCGAGCTCTCGGCCGTCGTGGGCGACCAGCCGCCAGTGGAAGCGACCGGCGTTGTTCTCGTCGACGGCGAATCGCATCGCCGGCGTGGCGCCGGCCCGCCCTGGCGGGCCGTCCTTCATTGCGGTGGCCACAGCCGACCGCCTCTCTGCCCCTCTGAGTGCGACATCGCACCGTGAGCGAGAGGAGCGAAGGGCTCGCCGGTGTGGCTCGAGGGTACCGGGATTCCGACCGTTGCGCACGGATTTCCCGCCGCGGCGGAGCCCCGTGGCGGGGGCGTCCGGCGCGATCAGCTCAGTGCAGCGCGGCGGCGGGGAGCACGAACCGCGACGGGTTCCGCGGCTCCGCCCCGCCGCTGTCGTGCAGGCGCGAGCCGTGAAGGCCGGCCCGCGCCGTCTTCGGCACCGCCTCCTCCGGCACGCCGCCGTGCGCGACGATCCATTCCATGACCGCGTCGAAGTCCGCGCCCTCGGCGAGGATGGCGGCCCGCTCGATGACGGTGCCGCCGGAGGGATGGGCCCGACCCAGTCGGGTGACCAGAGAGCGAATCGCGTCGTCGTCCACGCCCTCAGCCTAGTCCTTTCCCCGCCCATGGCCCGGTGTGGTCACCCCACCGGTGCGCTGCGCTGCCCGGAGCCCGTGCTCGCGTCGGGCGACGCGACGCGCCGGGCGAACGCGAGCGCGGTCTCCGCGACCTCTCGCCAGCCGCTGTCGATCGTGAGCGCGTGCCCGCGGTTGGGCATCTCGACGATCTCCGTCAGGCCGTCGTTGCGCTCCTGCTTCTTGTACGAGGCGTGCGCGATCGCCCATGGCACCGTGTTGTCCTTCTCGCCGCTGATCAGCAGCAGCGGCCCGCGGTCGGGATTCTCGCTGTCCACCTTCGCCTCCGTCCACGGGTTCAGGTTGGCCGTGGCGGCCTGGAAGATCGGGGCGCCCGAGGCCGGGACGGCGAACCTCTCGTACAGCTCCTTGGCCTCGTCCTCGCTCACCGCGTTGGCGAAGCCGTAGCGGAACTGGTCGTAGGTCAGCGGGACCGCGCGGTGGCGGTTGGCGGGGTTGCCGAGCACCGGCCGCGCCGACCTCAGCGCCGAGATCGGCAGCGGGAGCACGCCGCGGAACGGGGCGGGATCGATGGCCACCGTGACCGAGGCGAGCCCGCGCCCGGCGAGGATCTGCGCGAGCAGTCCGCCGAACGAGTGCCCGATGACGACCGGCTTGGCGTTCAGGCCGCCGATGACCTCGTCGAAGTGGTCGGCGACCTGGCCGACGGTCTTGTCCGCGAAGACCTCGGGGTTCGCGTTGGCCTCGGCGACGGTCTCGGGATCGTCCGGCCAGCCGGGCGTGAGCGCGGTGTACCCCGCCTCCTCGAACAGCGTCGCCCAGCGGTCCCAGCTGCTCGGCAGCAGCCAGAGGCCGTGGACGAACACGACCGGCGGCCGCCCCGTCGCGTTCGCGCGCTCGACCTGCTGCGCTTCGTGCTCGGTGATCGTCGGCGAGGGGTTGGACGGCGTGCTGGCCATGGGTGCTCCTCTGTGCGGCGCGTGGGCGCGCTTCGCGAGTGGGTCGATGCGACGAGCCGACCGTAGGCGGCGGCCCGCCGCTTCGCATGAGTCGCCTGACTGACCGAGGGCGGGCGGACGGACGCCCTCCGCGCACCCGGGATCGATGAGTTTCCCGCTCCTGGGCGGTCCTTGGTGGTGATGACCGCCTCAGGACCGCGGACGGTTGCGTTCGCGATCGCCGGCCCCATCGCGCCCGCCGACCTGCCCGGGCTCTGCGATCGTGTCTGCGGCCTGCTCGAGCGCAGCGGCGCGAAGGTCGTCTTCTGCGACGTCGACGGCGTGGACGCCGATGCGGTGACGGTCGACGCCCTGGCGCGGCTCCAGCTCGCCGCGCGGCGCCACGGCTGCCAGGTCACGCTGCGTCGCGCGTCGGGCGAGCTGCGCGAGCTGCTCGCCTTCCTGGGCCTGGACAGCGTCCTGGCGGAGTGACGCTACGCGTCGAGCCGCGCCGGCACGCCGAAGAGCGGGAACAGCGTCTCGGTGCCGAGGAAGAACGTGAACTCGACGATCCGCCCGTCCTCGATCTCCACGACCTGCAGCGCCCACGGGTCGTAGCCGTCGCCGTCCGCAGCCGGCTTGTACTGGGCGAACGCGGGCGAGCCGTTGGCCGCCACGGTGGGGATCACGCGGGAGCCGCGACAGGCGGCGCCCCGCCCCACCCACCAGCTCAGGATGTCGTCGCGTCCGGTCAGCCACAGCTCGTACGGCGGCATCGACTGCGTCGCGTCCTCGTGGATGAGCGAGGTCAGCGCGTCCATGTCGTAGCGCTCGAACGCCTCGACGTAGCGGGCCAGGAGCTCGCGATCGGGCGCGTCGAGCGCCGGCGCCGGATCGGACTCGCTGATGTCGCTGGCGTCGAGCGTCGCCCGCGCGCGCTGGAGCGCGCTGTTCACCGAGGCGACGCTCGTCTCGAGCAGCTCCGCCACCTCGCTGGCCTGCCAGCGCAGCACCTCGCGGAGGATCAGGACGGCGCGCTGGCGCGGCGGAAGGTGCTGCAGCGCCGCCACGAACGCAAGCCGGATCGTCTCGCGCGATGCGGCGACGTCCGCGGGATCGCCGTCGTCCGACAGGACGAGGCCGTCCGGCACCGGCTCGATCCAGGTGACCTCCGGGAGGATCTCGCCGATCGGGCCGTCCGGCGACCGGGACGGCCCGAGGTCCATCGGCCGCGCGCGGCGCTCGCGCCCGCTGAGCATGTCGAGGCAGACGTTGGTCGCGATCCGGTAGAGCCACGAGCGCAGCGCGGCGCGTCCCTCGAACCGGTCCAGGCTCTTCCAGGCGCGCAGCAGCGTGTCCTGGACGGCGTCCTCGGCCTCGAACGGCGAGCCGAGCATCCGGTAGCAGTACGCCGTGAGCGCGCGGCGATGCTGCTCCAGCTCGCTGAACGGCGGCGTGAGTGTGAGCGGCGAGCCCTCCATGGGCTCATCCTAGGCGCTGCCGTCGTGGCGGAGAAGAGGCAGCGGCGATGCGTCGCGATCGCGCGGCCGGCCGCTGAGCCCGTGTCGAACGCTGAGACGTCCGCCCCGCGCGGGTGCCGCGCGGCCGGACGCCCGCGCGGGCATGAGCGCGCTCGTCAGGGCCCGTTGATCGGGGCGACCGGCGGCGGCAGCGCCTCCTGCAGCGTCATCCCGATGCCGAGCGTGCGCAGGTCGGTGTGGCCGGCGCCGATCACGGAGACGCCGACGGGCAGGCCGCTCTCGTCGCCGAGCCCGGCGGGCAGCGACGCGACGGGGAAGCCGGTCCAGTCCCAGTAGTAGGTCAGCAGCGTGAACGGGTCGGGGATGATGAACCGGTCGTAGCCCCGCCCGCGGGCCGGCGCGGTGAAGACGACGGTCGGCTCGAGCACGGCGTCGACGCGGTGCTCGCGGAACCACTGCTCCCAGCGGGCGGTCCACTCCAGGCGCAGGAGCTGCGCCTGGCCGTACTCCTCGACGCTCATCGGGTGCGCCTCGGTGAACGCGAGGAGCTCCTGCGTCGACGCGCGGTACTGCGCCCGCACGGCGTCGTGGCGCCGGTGGTAGGCCAGCATGTCGGTGCCGAGGATCGCGAAGAACCGCTCGGCGACCTCGACGTCGCCGCCGGGCGCCGGGGCGTCGACGATCGTCGCGCCGAGCGCGCGCGCCGCGTCGACCGCGGCGTCGAACGAGCGCAGGACCTCGTCGTCGACCGCGACGCCGGGCAGCCTCGGCGAGACGGCGAGCCGCACGCCGTGCAGCGACGGCTCGGGCGCGGCGAGCGCGCCCGGCGCGGGCGGCCGGCCGAGCATCGCGTGGAACATCGCCTCGCAGTCGCGCAGCGTACGCGCCATCGGGCCCGGGTGATCCAGGCTCCACGCGAGCGGCAGGACGCCGTCGAGCGGGATGAGCCCGCGCGTCGGCTTCATCGTGGACGTGCCGCAGAGCGCCGAAGGGATGCGCAGAGAGCCCGCCGTGTCGCTGCCGGTCGCGGCCGGGACGGTCCGGGCGGCGAGCGCGGCGGCCGACCCGCCGCTCGACCCGCCCGCGGTCCGCGTCGTGTCCCACGGGTTGCCGACCTGGTCGGTCGAGCCGCCGGCCGCCCACTCGTGCGTGTGCAGGTGGCCGAGCAGGACCATCCCGGCGTCGCCCAGCCGCAGCCAGACGGTGCTGTCGGTCTCGGGGACGAGGTCGCAGGCGCGGCTCGAACCGGTCAGCGGCCGGCCCGCGACGGCGTAGAGATCCTTCAGCCCGACCGGGATCCCGCAGAGCGCCGAGGGCTGGTCCGCGGACCCGCGCCGCGCGGCGGCCAGGCGCTCGTCGGCGTCCTCGGCGGCGGCCCGCGCGTCCTCGTCGTAGACCCGGATCCACGCGTTGATCGCGTCCGGCGAGCCGTCGAGCGAATGGGGGCCGTCGCGCTCCGCGATCCGCCCCAGGCAGGCATCGACGAGCTCGGCCGCCGAGAGGTCACCGGCCGCCAGCAGCGCGCCGCTCTCCGTGACGGAGAGGTCCGCGGGATGCGAGACGCTCGTGCTCATGCGGTCGCAGCGCCGAGGCGCTCGGTCGATCCCATCGGCAGTCCCTTCGTCGGTGCGCTGAAGGCGCGATCGTACGGCGTCGCACGGGCGCGGGCGCGGGCATCGGGCGGCGAGTGCCTCCGCGACGGCCCGGGCGTGTCGCACCGCTGGGATCTGACGCCGGCGGGTGCGAGGGCGCCCACCCCGAGGGGCGCCGTCTGCTTGCCCGCCCGCGGCCGGAAAGGCGCCGTCGACCAACGACCGACGCACGGGCCACCGGCTCGGGAAGGACGTGCGCGAGGGGGCATGGGCGCCGCGCTCTTCGGCTTCTCACGGCTCTACGGCGCCGTGTCGGGCGGGCAGGCCGAGCTCCTCCGCGTGGCGCAGGCGCAGAACACGACGATCACGGTCCCCGACGGTCCGCCCGACGAGCGGTTCGTCCTGCTGTCCGACGTGCTGCCGACGGCCTGGCAGTCGGTCGAGTACGCCGGGATCCCCGGCGGCGGCACCGTCGTCGTCCTCGGCCTCGGGGCCGATCGGCGCCATGGCGCCGCGGATCGCCCACCACCGCGGCCACCGCGTCATCGGCGCCGACCTCGTCCCCGAGCGCCTGGAGCGCGGGCGCGCCCCGCGGCATCGAGGTCCTCGACCTCACCGCCCGACGCGGACGACGTCGCCGACGTCATCCGCGGGACGACCGGCGGGCGCGGGCCGGACTCCGTCATCGACGCGGTCGGCATGGAGGCCCACGGCGCGCCGGTCGGCAAGCTACGGCGCCATCGCCGACCCCATGCCGATGCTCACCCCGTTCGACAAGCAGATCCAGGTGCGCATGGGCCAGGCGAACGTGAAGCGCTGGGTCGGCGACACCATGCCGCTGCTCATGGACGCCGACCCGCTCGGCGCCGAGAGCTTCCCGACCCAGCTCCCGCTCGCCGAGGCGCCGGAGGGCCTCCGAGATGTTCCAGAAGAAGCAGGACGGCGCGATCAAGATCCTGCTCAAGCCCTGGCGCCCGGCGGCGTCCCACTATGGTCGGGCCGGCGGTGGCCGCTCTCCGGTGCCTCATCGACTCCATGGTCTTCGACGCGATCGCCGCCGACCCGCCGCGGCTCACCGACGTCGACCGCCTGACGTCGGCGCGCCGGCTGGAGCTCCTGGCCGCGGCCGACACCATGGCCGAGATCGCGGCGACGCCGGACCGCGCGCGCCGCCGGCAGCTCCAGCGCGTGCGCGTCCTCGTGGTCCCACCCGCGGACGCCGGCGATCCGGCGACGCGCCGCGCGCTCACGCGGCTTCGGGCGGCCACCGGCGTCAGCGACGAGGACGCGAGCATCGCCTTGGCGGCCGCCGTTCAGGGCGTCCCGCTGGTCACCGAGGACCGCGACCTCCGGCTGGCCGTCGCCGCGCATCTGCCGGGCGTCTCGCTCTGGACGTGGACGGCCGACCTGCGGCCGCGGATCGTGGCGCTCGGCGACGAGCATCCCGCGCCCCGGCGGCGTCGCTAGGGGGCCCGCGCCGCGCCACGCGGTCCGTGCGCGGGCGCGTCAGACCCAGAGCCGCGCCGTGAGCCCGCGTTCCGTGGAGATCATCTCCGGGCGGCGCGTCATCTGGCGGGCGACCCACAGCCCCGCCCCGGCCGCGTGTCCGGGTCGCGGAGGCAGGTAGCCGGCCGGCGGATCGTCGAGGCCGCGGCCGGCTCCGCGAGCAGGAGCACGCGCAGCGCGCGGGCCTGGCTGTCCGCCGGCCCGGCTGAGAGGCCGCGCACATCCTCCGGCGGCGGACCGTCGCCCGCCGCCGGGGCGCTCCGCCGAGGCGAGCCCGGTCAGCCGTGCGCGGGTTGGCGGAACACGTGCGGCTTGGTCGGGTCGGCCGGGCCGTAGGCCGCGTCCCACTCGCGCGCGAGCGCGACGAAGCGCGGCGCCTCCTTCTGCATCGCGCGCAGGATCGCCGGCTCGTCCATGGTCAGGACCTCGCCGGCGCGGACCACGACGCGGCCGTCGACGAGGACCGTGTGGACGATGCTGCCGCTCGCCGAGTAGGCGAGGTTCGCGAGCAGGTTGTCCTCGTGCCACGGGACCATCTCGGGGCGCATGAGGTCGCAGAGCACGATGTCGGCGCGCTTGCCGGCCTCGAGCGAGCCGATCTCGTCCTCGAGGAGCATCGCGCGCGCGGAACCGATGGTCGCGAGCTCGAGCGCCTGGTAGGGCGTGATCAGCGTCCAGTCCAGCCGCGCCTCCTTGTGGCCGGTCGCGGCGAGGTGGACCTCGCGGAACATGTCGAGAAAGCACGCGGCCGCCGGCCCGTCGGTGCCCAGGCCGACGGTCGCGCCGGCGTGGATCAGCTCGGGGAAGCGGCCCTTGGAGAACGCGCCGTAGCCGCCCTTCATGCTCGCGCTCGGGCAATGGATCGCCGAGGCGCCGCGCGCGATCACGAGCTCGACCTCGCGCTCGCTGAGGCGCGCCATGTGGGTGCCGCAGAAGCGCCGGTTGAGGATGCCCAGGGCCTCGAAGCGCTCGATCGGACGGGAGCCGCCGAAGCGCAGGCCGTGGGCCTCGATGTCCTCGCGATCGACGTTGGAGTGGGTGACGACGCCGACGTCGAAGCGCTCGGCGAGCTCCATCGAGCCGACGCAGAGCTCGTC
>JAXDHC010000388.1:0-9042 GCA_034664705.1 Solirubrobacteraceae bacterium | reverse complement strand
ATCGAGGCCGCTCGCGCCGGCGAGCAGGGCCGTGGGTTCGCCGTCGTGGCCGAGGAGGTCCGCAAGCTGGCCGAGGAGTCGCAGTCGGCGGCCGCGTCGATCGCCGGGCTCGTCGGCGAGATCCAGGGCGAGACCGCGCGCGCGGTGGAGGTCGTCGAGGACGGCGCCCGCCGCACCGAGGAGGGCGTCGCGACCGTCGATCGGGCGCGAGAGGCGTTCGAGGCGATCGGCCTGTCGGTCACCGACATGAACGGCCGCGTCGAGCAGATCGCCGCGGCGATCCAGCAGATCGCGTCCAGCTCGCAGCAGGTCCAGAGCGACATGAGCGAGGTCGCGGCGGTCGCCGAGCAGTCCTCGGCGTCCAGCCAGCAGGTCTCCGCCTCCACGCAGCAGACGAGCGCGTCGACACAGCAGATCGCCGCCTCGGCGCAGGACCTCGCGCGCACCGCGGAGGAGCTCGAGCGCCTCGTCGGGCAGTTCACGCTCGTCGCGGCCGGCTGAGCGCCGCTACGAGCGGCGGGGGTGCGGAGCGTCGAGGGCCCGCCCTCGGCGCTTCGCCGCGTAGAGCGCGCGGTCGGCGCGCTCGACGAGCGCGTCGCCCGGCTCGGCGCCGTCCCACGTCGCGACGCCGACCGAGCATCGCTGCTGATGCGGCAGCGCGTCGCGCAGGCGGTCGGCGACGAGCGCCGCGTCCCCGGCGGGCGTGCCGGGGCACAGCAGCGCGAACTCGTCGCCGCCGAGGCGGGCGAGCACGTCGCGCTCGCGGATGCAGTCGCTCCATGCCGCTGCGGCGCCGCGCAGGAGCTGGTCGCCCGCGAGGTGGCCGTGGGCGTCGTTGAACAGCTTGAAGTGGTCGAGGTCGATGACCGCCACGCTGAGGCGCCCGTCGATCCCGCGATGCGCGTCGCGCTCGCGCGCGAGCGCGCGGTCCCAGGCGCGGCGGTTCGCCAGCCCGGTCAGCGGGTCGCACAGCGCCTGGTCCTCCATCAGGCGCAGGTCATCCGAGCGGCGCAGGCGGTCCATGAAGACGGCGAGCTGCGAGCACACGCTCCCCAGCAGGTCGGTCACGGCGGCGTCGGCCTCGAGGACGTTCGTGGAGGTGAACGTCAGCACGCCGAGGATCTCGTCGCCGGTGCGGATGGGCACGGCGACGCCGGACCGCTGGCCCGTCGCCACGACCGCCGGGCGGCGCGCCTCGTCGATCAGGGCGACCACGTCCCCGCTCCACGCCGGCTCACCGGTCGCCCACGCCCGCCCCGCGAGGCCCTGGCCGCTCTGGATCGGCTCGGTCACGAAGCGCGCCATCGCGTCCGCGTGCGCCGGATCCGCGGCCCAGATCGTCGCGGGGTGCACGCTGAGGTCCGGGCCGGCGGGCCGCCAGATGACGCCCATGTCCGCGCCGAGGCCGCGGGCGATGGCCGCGAGCAGGCGCGGCGCCGCGTCCTCGAGCGTCACGGCGCCCGACAGGGCGCGGGACACCTCGTACTGCGCCTCGACGGCGCGGCGCGCGGCGGCCGCCTCCTGGCGCATGTCCTCGTTGACCCGCCACGTGACGAGGTTCGCGAGGGCGATCGCGAGGACGAAGCCGGCGTGCGCGAGCGCCGGCGCGAGGGCGTGGCCCGGCACGTCGTGGACCGCGCCCGGGAACAGGACGGCGGCGCCGAGGTCGTGCAGGGCCACGAAGCCGACCGCGATCCCGAAGGGCAGCCAGTCCTCGTACAGCGCGAGGACGGTCAGGACCAGGAAGACGTGGAAGTGCGCCTCGACCTGGCCGCCGCTGGCGTGCACGATCATCGCCGAGGCGGTGACGAGCCCGAGCGCGACCGTGACGGCTTGACGGCGCCGGTCACGGCCGAGGCCGGACAGGATGGCCAGGACGAGCACGGGGGCGGCGGGGCCGCCGGCGGCCACGGCGCCGAGGCCGAAGCCGGCGAACGCCAGCGCCGGGAGCGCGAGCGCGTGCGACCAGAGCAGGCCGCGCAGGATGCGGTGCCGGCGGCTCCAGGCGCCGGCGGGCAGCGTGCGCCCGCGCGGGATCCGAGCCGCGCGGGACGCGGTGCCGGCGTTCGCCATCTCGTGGGCGACGAGGCGCGTGATCGGCACGTCGGCTAGCGGCCCGGAGCCGCGGCGCGGGCGGGCGCGGGCGCGGAGGAGACGAACGAGGCGAACGGCATCGTCAGGCAGGAATCGGCTCGCCGGCCCGGCGGGCGCATCCTCCGATCGGCCGATCTTCGCCGCGGCGAGGCGCCGCGCCTGCTAGGCGTCGGTGATCGAGGCGACGACCTCGGTGACCCGCAGGCCGAACTCCTCGTCGATGACGACGACCTCGCCGCGGGCGATGCGGCGCCCGTTGACGAGCAGGTCGATCGGCTCGCCCGCCATGCGGTTGAGCGTCACGATGGAGCCGGGTCCGAGGGCGAGCGCGTCGCCGATCGTCATGCGGGTGCGGCCGATCTCGACGGCGAGCTCGACGGGCACGGCGTGGAGGCGGGCGAGATCGGCCTCGGTCGCGGGGCGTGGCGCCGCCGCGGTGGGCTCGAGCGGCTCGAACGCGGCAGCGGCGGGCGCGCCGGCGTCGTCGGCGACGGGCTCGTCGTAGGGCTGATCGGTGATCACGGATTCCACGGAAGTTCCTCTCTCACTGCACGACGAGGCCGGCGAAGCGGGCGTCCTCGGCCTCGGCGTCGGTCGTCCTGTTCATCGACCGCAGCGGGGACGACTTGAGCGCCGGGTCCTCCACGAGGGCGGCGGCCCCGGGCACGTCGGCCAGGATCGCGGCGCGCCATTCGCGGATCGCCCCGGCGACCTCGGCCGGCGTCTCGGCGACGACGAACCGGGTGCCGGTGGTCAGCGACACGACCGTGTCGGGATGCGCCTCGACGGTGGCGATCAGGTCGGGGTTCACGACCAGCGTCTCGCGGTGGGCGCCGAACCGGTGCAGGGTGATCATGGCGAAGGATGGGCCTTTGACGAGGGAGCCGGCGGCGCGTCCGGACGGCCGTGCGGCCGCCCGGATCGCGTCGCCGGTCAGGGCTAGCGGTTGAGGTTGACCAGCTGCTCGAGCATCTGGTCGGCCGCCGAGATGACCCGCGAGTTGGCCTGGAAGCCACGCTGCGCGGTGATCATGTTCGTGAACTCCTGGGCGAGGTCCACGTTCGACATCTCCGTCGTGCCGGACGTGCTCAGGGCGTAGCCGCCGCCGGGGAGGCCCACGGCCTCGCCGCCGGAGCTCGCCGAGGCGATCCAGCGGTTGCTGGACACACGCTCGAGGCCGCCCTCGTTGGCGAACTTGGCCAGCGAGAGGTAGCCCGCGATGACGCGCGCGCCGCCGCCGGGCGGGTTGAACCCGATCGAGCCGTCCTGGCCGATCGAGAGGTTCGTCGCGCCGTTGGGGATGTTGACGTACGTGTCCGGGGCACCGGCCGCCGCGCGCGCCATGACGTAGTTGCCGTCCTGGGTGACGAGGTAGCCGTCCTGGTTGCGCGTGAAGTTGCCGGCGCGCGTGTACTGCGGCTGTGCGCCGGCGACCGGCGGGTTGTAGACGCCGGCCGCGGGCGGGCCGGGGTTGCCGGTGGTCACGCGGAACCAGCCCTCGCCCTGGAGCGCGACGTCGAGCGTGTTGCCCGTCGTCTGCAGGGCGCCGGACTGCATGTTGTTGTCGATCGAGCTCAGCTGGACGCCGAGGCCGACCTGGATGGCGTTCGAGCCGCCCTGCTGCGCGTTCGGGGCCGCACCGCCACGCTGGAGCTGAGCCAGCGAGTCCTTGAACGTCGTGCGCTGGGCCTTGAAGCCGAGCGTGTTGACGTTGGCGATGTCGTTCGCCGTGACGTCCAGCATGGTCTGGTGGACCTTGAGGCCGCTGATGGCCGCGTACATGCTCCGCATCATCGGGGCATCGTCTCCTTGATCTGCGGCCTCCTCCTGGAGGTCCGGCCGCTGGTTGTGATGGCCGCTCGCGTCATGCGATGACGGCGCTGTCGATGTTGGTGAAGACCTGCTGCTTCATGTGCTCGCGGTCGACCGCGGTGATGACGGTCCGGTTGGGGACCGAGACGACGAACGCGGTCGAGTCGACGAAGACGACCGACGCGCGGGCGCCCTTGCCGGCGGCGCGCTCGACGCCGTCCGACAGCCGGGCCAGCGTGACCGGCCCGAGGTCGATCCGGCGGCGCTCGGCGCGCTGCAGCGCGTGCGACGAGAACCGCACGGCGTGCCGGCCGCGCATGACGTCGGCGAACGCGGGGCCACCGGGGACGGTGGTCGCGGGCGCCGGCGTGCCGGCCGGCGCAAGCGCGCCGGGCCGCAGCAGCGCGGGGTTGTGCTCGACCAGGCTCATCGGACCTGGCGGACCGCCGTGGGATCGATGCCGGCATGGCCGGCGACGCTGATGCTCGGCGCGCCGCTGGCGGCGACGTCGACGCCGTCGACGGTGCCGGTGACCGGCGCGCCGCCGGCGTCCTCGTAGGTGACGGTCTTGCCCATGAGGCCGACCATCTGGGACATGCTGGTGCGCTCGGTGAGCTCCTCGGTCGCCTTCGTCAGGTTCGTGATCTGCTCGAGCATCGAGAACTGCGCCATCTGCGCGATGAAGTCCTTGTCACCCGACGGGGACATGGGGTCCTGGTTCTTCATCTGGCCGACGAGGATCTTCAGGAAGTCGTCCTTCCCGAGCGCCGACTTCGTGGCGGCGGACGCCGGCGTGGTCGCGGCGGTCGACGCGGTCGCGGTCGTGGTGGGCGTGGCGGTGGGCTGGATGGGCATGTTCAGTGGTCCGTTCGATCAGGCCAGGACGTCGACGAGCGCGCCGTTGGGCAGCTCGATCGTGCGGTCCAGGACGGGGGCGTCGAGCTCGGTGGTGCGGCCGGCCTGCCGGCCGGGACGGTGGTCGCCGTCGCGGCGCTCCTGGCCGGCGGCGCCGTTGCCGGCGGCGTTGCCGGCGCCGTCGTCATCGGCCGTCGCGACCTCGATGTGGACGAGGGTGATGCCCTGCTGCTCGAGCGAGCGGCGCAGCTCGCCGGCCGCCTGCTGGAGGAGCTGGACCGCCTCGGGCGCCTGGGCCATGACGCGGGCGCTGAGGCCGTCGGCGCCGTGGCGCAGGTGCACCTCGACGCTGCCGAGCTCGACCGGGCGCAGGACGATCCGGGCGCGCGTGATGCCCTGATCAGACGCGGCGTGGACGGTGAGACGGAGCGTCTCGGCGGCCTGCGCCAGCGCCACGCCGTCGCGGGTCGGCGGAGCGGCCGGGGCGGCCGCGGCGGCGTGGGCGAAGCCGGTCGGGGCCGCGGGCGCGGGCACGGCGCCGGCCGGCGGCGCGCTCGCCGGGGCGGGCGCCGCCGCGGCGGCCCGCTGGCCGTCGGCGGGCGTGGCCGCGGGCGCGCCCGTGGCCGGGGCGTCGGGCGTGGATGCGGCGAGCGCGTCCGGTGCGGCGTGCGCGGCGGTGCCGGTCGGCCGGACCGGCGCATCGCCGACGGGCTCGGCCGGGGTGGGCGGCGGGGACGACGGGGCGCCCGGGGCCGGCAGGTCGATGCGAGCACCCGGGGTGCCGTCCGCGGGGACGGGGACCGGCTCGGTGGACGGCGCGCGCAGCTCGGCCGGCAGCGCGAAGCCGCCCTGGGCCGGAAGCGGGCCCGGCGCGGCGGGCGCGCCCGGTGTGGTCGGCGCGGCCGGCGTGGCCGGCATGGCGCCGGCGGGCGGCCCCGCCGGGGCGCCCGGCAGCGGCTCGGCCGCCGGAACGAAGGCGGGCAGCGGCGACGCGAGGAGGAGCGGGGCGGTGGCCGGCGCGCCCGGCTCCGGGGCGGGCGCCGGGGGGCCCGGCACGATGGCGGCCGGCGTGGGGATCGGCGCGGGCGCGACGACGGTCGCGGCCGCGGCGTTGGCGCCCGGCGAGGGATCGGCGACGGCCGGCGCCGCGGTCGGCGCGACGTCCTGCGCGGCGTCCGGCGTCGCGGCGGTCTCGGGCTGTGCGCCGGCATCGGCCGCGAAGGGCGCCGCCGGGGTCTGGTCCGCAGCGCCGGTCGGGCGCTTCGGGGAATGGCCTTCCGCAACGGCGGTCCGGGCCTGGTGGCTGTCGAGGATCGCCGCGAACGGGTCGGCGGCGGCCTCTGGAGCGCCCCGTCCCGGCGGCGGCGGTGCCGTGGCCGGAGGGGCGAGGGTGGTGACTGGTCGCATCACGCTCCTGGTCAGGTGGTGGAGTAGGGGAGAGGAGCGGATGTGCCGGGGGCCGGGGTGGCGGCGACCGGGGCGGCCGGCACGGGGCCGGCGGCGACGGGCGTCGCCTGGCGGTACTCGGCCGCGTAGGCCATGACCTTGCGCACGTAGTTCTGCGTCTCCGCGTACGGCGGCACGCCGCCGAAGCGCTGCACGGCCCCGGGGCCCGCGTTGTAGGCGGCGAGCGCCTTGGCGGGGTCGTTGCCGAAGCGGTCGAGCTGCTCGCGCAGGTACTTCGCGCCGCCCTCGATCGCCTGGGCCGGGTCCGACGGGTCGACGCCGAGCGCGGCGGCCGTGCCCGGCATGAGCTGGGTCAGGCCGCGGGCGCCGGCGGGGCTCACCGCGCCGGCGTTGAAGTTCGACTCCTGGCGGATGAGCGCGCGCAGGAGGGCGGGGTCGACGCCGTGCTTGGCGGCGGCCGCGTCGATCTCGGCCGCGTACGGCGTCGGTGCGCCGGCCGCGCCGGCCGGCGCGGCCGCGGCGGCGGGATCGGTGGCGGCGGGCGCGCTCACGGCCGCGAGACGGGCGGCGAAGGTCGAGGCGTCGGTGGAGGCGGGCGCCGGCGCGGCAGGGGCCGAGACGGCGCCGACGCCGAGCATGCGCTGCAGGTCGGCCACGCGGGCGACGGTGTCGGTCACGCTCACGAGTGCGACCTCCGGCGGTGCATGGCCAGGGCGAGCTCGTCGAGCTCGGCATTCTCGCGGCGCGCGGACTCCACGGCGTGGTCGTCGCGCCGGCGGTTGCGCAGGCGCTCGAGCGCGTGGCGCTCGCGCGCCGCGTGGACCAGGGCGGTGTGGCGGGCCTCGACCTCGGCCTCGCGGCGGTCGAGCTCCAGCGCGGCGGCCTCGCGAGCGCGCTCGACGCGCTGCAGCCAGGCCTGGGAGGACAGCAGGTCGGTGCCGGTCAGCGCGATCTCGGCGCCCGCATCGGGGCGCGCGGCGGAGCGGGCGCGGTCGCGGTTCGCGGCGGCGGCACGCAGCAGGGCGGCGCCCTCCAGGCGGTGGGCGAGGCTCGCGGCGTACTGCTCCTTCGCCTGGTCCTCGGCACGCTCGCGCAGGGCACGGACACGCTCGAGGCGGAAGGTGAACGGCGGGGAACTCACAGTCGCCGTCATCGACGCCGGCCGCCCGCCGCGCAGGCGTCTGGACATCTGTACGAAGCGCGGGGGCGCCCGAGCGGGCGCCGGACCCGATGGTGGGGATCCGGGAGCAGGTCGGCTCAAGCCCCCGTGGCGCTCCGCCGAAGACCCTGGCGACTCGTTCCCCCTCCGGAGTCGCTCCCCATGCTCCTTCCCCGCTTGCTGCCCTACACGGCGGCGGTCGTCACCACGCTGCTGGTCGCGCCGCCCGCCCTCGCCGCCGAGAACGGCGACACGACCCCACTCAACCTTCCCGCGACCGACGCCCAGGCCGCCGCCTCGTCCGGCGGCGGTGGCGGCATCGTCCGCACCTTCGTCGGCCTGGCCATCGTCCTGGCCGTCATCTACGGCCTCTACTGGGTCCTCAAGCAGGTCAAGTCCAGCCGCGAGACCTCGGCCAGCGGCCACGGCCTGCAGTCGGTCGCCAGCGTGCCGCTCGGTCCCGGCCGGTCGATGCACCTCGTGCGCACCGGCCGCGAGCTCATCCTCGTCGGCGTCTCCGAGCACTCGGTGGTGCCGATCCGCAGCTACGGCGAGGCCGAGGCGCAGGCCGCGGGCCTCCTGGGCCATCCCACCTTCGACGACGACGCGCCGACGGCGCCGCCGAGCGCGCCCCAGGCGCTGCGCGACCTGCTCGACCGCGTGCAGCGCAAGACGGTGCGCGGATGAAGGTCGAGGGCTCCAATGCCGTCGAGATCCTGCTCATGCTGGGCGGGATCACGCTGGTCCCGGCCCTGCTGTTCACGGTCACCGGCTTCTCGCGCATCCTCATCGTCCTCGGCTTCATCCGCAGCGGCCTCGGCACGCCGACCGCGCCGCCGAACCAGGTGCTCGTCGGCATCGCGCTCTTCCTGACGCTGTTCGTGATGCAGCCCACGTTCGCGCAGGTCAAGAAGGTCGCCTACGACCCGATGCAGGCCGGCCGGATCACCCAGGTCCAGGCGCTCGAGCGCGCCCAGGGGCCGATGCGCGAGTTCATGTTCAAGCAGACGCGGACGAAGGACATCGCCCTCTTCGCCGGCATGGCGAAGCTCGAGCGGCCCAAGACGCGCGGGGACATCCCGACCCACGTGCTGATCCCCGCGTTCATCATCAGCGAGCTCAAGACGGCGTTCCAGATCGGCTTCCTGATCTTCCTGCCGTTCCTGGTGATCGACCTCGTCGTGGCCTCCACGCTCATGAGCATGGGCATGGTGATGCTGCCACCGGTCTTCATCTCGCTGCCGTTCAAGATCCTGCTGTTCGTCCTGGTGGACGGGTGGAACCTCATCACCCGGTCCCTCGTGGAGAGCTTCCACTGATGAACCAGGACGTCGTCGTCAGCCTCACCATGGACGCCATCACGCTGGCGTTGAAGATCGCCATGCCGATGCTGCTCGTCGGCCTCGTGGTCGGCCTCGTCGTCAGCATCTTCCAGGCGATCACGCAGATCCAGGAGCAGACGCTCGCCTTCATCCCGAAGGTCGCGGCGATGATCGCCGTCATCGTGATCCTCGGCCCGTGGATGCTCGGCCAGCTCGAGAGCTACACGCACGGGCTGTGGCAGTCGATCCCGTCGATGGTGGGCACGTGAGCCCCGAAGCGCTCCTGGCCGGGTTCGGCGAGCAGCAGGTCGCGGGCTTCATGCTCGTGCTCGCGCGCATCTCGCCGCTGTTCATCCTCGCGCCGCTGTTCTCCTCCAAGCTGCTGCCGCCGCG
>JAXDHC010000387.1:0-4491 GCA_034664705.1 Solirubrobacteraceae bacterium | reverse complement strand
CCAACCACGGCGGCGTCTTCCGCGCGGCCCAGGCGACCGACGCCCTCATCGCCGCCGCCCGCGACGCCGTCGGGCGCCTGCTCGGGGGCACCCCGGAGGGCGTGGCGTTCGGCCCCAGCATGACGGCGATGACCATGCGCTTCGCGGCCGCCGCGGGCCGGGCGCTACGGCCGGGCGACGAGATCGTGTGCACGCGGCTGGACCACGACGCCAACGTGGCGCCCTGGCTGATCGCGGCCGAGCGCGCCGGCGCGACCGTCCGCTTCGCCGATCCCGAGCCCGGGACGCTCGAGCTGCCGGCCGCCGCCGTCGAGGCCGTGCTCGGCGAGCGCACGCGCTGGGTCGCCGTGACCGCCGCGAGCAACGCCGTCGGCACGGTCCCCGACCTGCCCGGCATCGTCGCCGCCGCCCATGCCGCGGGGGCACGGGTGTACGTCGACGCGGTGCACGCCGCCGCGCACCGTGCGCTCGAGGTCGAGGCGCTCGGCGCCGACGCGCTGGCGTGCTCGGCGTACAAATGGTTCGGCCCGCACGTCGGCGTCCTCTGGGGCCGGCCGGACCTGCTCGCCGAGCTGCGGCCCGACAAGCTGCGCCCCTCGCTCGACGACGTGCCCGACCGCTGGGAGCTCGGCACGCTGCCCTTCGAGGCGCTGGCCGGCGTGCGCGCCGCCGCCGACTTCCTGCTCGCGCTCGACCGCGACGCGCTGCGCGCCCACGAGGAGCGCCTCCTCGCGCTCATGCTCGACGGGTTGCGCGAGATCGACGGCGTGACGGTCCACGGCAGCGCCCGCGACCGCGCCCCGACGGTGATGTTCTCCGTCGACGGGCAGACGTCGCTCGACGTCGCGCGGGCGCTCGCCGCGCGCGAGGTCGCCGTCTGGCACGGCAACTACTACGCGCTCGAGCTCGCCCGCCATCTGGGCCTGGAGCCCGACGGCGCTGTGCGCGCCGGCGCGGTGGCCTACACCGACGAGGACGACGTGCGCCGCCTCCTCGCCGCGGTCGCCGAGCTCTAGCCCGCGGCGCCCGCGGGCCGGCCTGCCATCGGCGTCATGGCCTTGTGGGTGCAGCGGGACCGGCTCGTCGTGGCCGGGCCGGTGCTGTCCGCGCTGCCGGCCGGCGCCGCGGCGATGGGCGTCCGCTTCCGGGTCGGCGCGGCCGGCCGCGCGCTCGGGCACCCCGCCCGCGACCTCCTCGACGAGACGGTCGCGCTCGCCGACCTCTTGGGCGCCGCCGAGGCGGGCGCCCTCGCCGAGCGCATCGAGACCGCCGCGACCGCCGGCGCGCGCCTCGCCCTGCGCATGCTCCGGGCCAACGGGCGCCTGCGGGCGCCCGAGCCCTCACACCGGTAGGACGAGCTGCGCGGCCTCGCCGGCGCCGGGGCCGACGGCGTCGCCCGGGGCGTCGCCGGCCGCGCCCAGCGCGTCCTCGAAGGACGCGACGCGCACGCCCATCAGGCGGACCGGGCGCGCCGGCGGGTTCTCGCGCAGGAGCTCGAGCGCGACGGCGGTGATGACCTCGGTGTTGTTCGTGAAGCCGTCGATCGTCCGCGCGCGGGTGATGTTGGTCCAGTCGTCGTAGCGGACCTTGATCCCGATCGTCCGGCCGCGCGTCCCCTTGCCCTGGAGCCCCTCGCAGACGTCGAGGGCCAGCTTGCGGACCGTCTCCTGCAGCGCCGCGAGGTCGTCGACGTCGGTGTCGAAGGTGGTCTCGCTCGATCGGCTCTTGGCGACGCGGGAGGACTCCACCGGCGAGCTGTCGTGAAAGGACGCGCGCCCCTTCAGCCAGCCGCCCATCCGCTCCCCGAAGCGCTCGGCCAGCGCCGCCGCCGGCGCGGCCTGCAGGTCGCGCACGGTGACGATCCCCATCTCGCGCAGGCGCTCCTCCGTGCGCGGCCCGACCCCCTGGAGGATGCGCGTCGGCCGGTCGGCGAAGCGCGCGCACGCGTCCTCGCGCGACAGGACCACGAAGCCAGCGGGCTTCTCGGCGTCGCTCGCCGTCTTGGCGACCAGGCGGCTCGGCCCGACGCCGACCGAGATCGTGATGCCCGTCCGCTCGCGCACCTCGGCGACGAGCTCGCGCAGGACGCGCAGCGGCTTGTCGATCGCCGTGATGTCGGCGTAGGCCTCGTCGACGGAGACGTGCTGCATGGGGCCCGCGAGCCGCTCGCGGACGATGTCCCACACGGCGCGCGACTTCGCGCGGTAGGCGGTGAAGTCGGGCGGGATGACGACCGCGTCGGGACACAGCCGCCGGGCCCGCGACGCGGGCATGGCCGAGCCGACGCCGTACCTGCGCGCCTCGTACGAGGCCGTCGTGACGACCGATCGCGGGCCGGACCCGGCGACGATCACCGGCTTGCCCACGAGCTCGGGGCGGCGCAGCAGCTCCACCGTCGCGTAGAAGGCGTCGCAGTCCATGTGGACGATGACGCGCCGCGACCGTTTCGTGGGCTGCTCGCTCACGACGCCCGAGCGTACGCGCCCGACCCGACGGCGTCCGCCGGGCCGGGCGCGCCGCCGCTACGCGTGCGCGACGAGGATGGTCCCCACGCCCGAGAAGCCGAGCCGCTGCTTCGTCGCGGCGGTGAGGTCGAACTCCCGCCCGCCGACGTAGGGCCCGCGGTCGACGACGCGCACGCGGACGATCCGCCCGCCGTGGCGCAGCGTGACCCGCGAGCCGCACGGCAGCGACTTGTGCGCCACGCCGAGCGTGTCCGGCGCGAGGCGCCCGCCGCAGCCCAGCTTGGAGCCGAAGAGGCCCGGGCCGTACCAGGACGCGTGCGCGTGGCGGTAGACGTTCAGGCGCCCGACGGGCTCGCCGGCGCCGCCGGCGCGGACCCGCACCGGAGCGCTGCCCGTCACGCGCGGGCGGAAGGTCAAGCGGAAGGCGCCGTCGCCGGCGGTCGTCGCGCGATCGATCGTGCCCCACCGGCCGCCGCTGCGGCGCTGGAGCCTGACCGCCTGGCCGGCGCCGGCGGGCGCGATGTGGCCGCGCACGACGGCGCGGCGGCCGGCCATGACGTTCAGGCGCTGGTCTGTGATGGCGACGTCCGCGACCGGGGCGTCCGGCGCCGCGGCCTGGGCGCGCGCCGGTGAGCCTCCGTCGACGACGAACGATGTGAGTGTGATCGCGCCCAGCGCCATGCCGGCGCCGAGGGCGCGCAGCGTTCCGTGCGGCCTCATGCGAGGTCGTTCTCCCTTCGGGTTGCGCCGCCTACGGGGTTAGCTGTCGGGCTCGCGCTGCTCGCGCTATGCCGGCATCAGCCGGCGATTCGCCCCATCCGGTCGCGCGTGGTCGCGCGTGCCGGCGGTGGGTCCCCCGCTCGCCCCCGCATTGGATGGGAGCGATTCGGCGTGGTCGAACAAAGGCTCGGCACCGTAGCAGCCCGACATGACACCGGTGTGACCAACCGCACACAAGGCCGGCGCGCTGCGCCCGATCGGGCGGTGCGCCGGGCTACGAGGCGACCGACGGCACGCCGACGGCCGGCGTCCCGGCGATCGTCAGCGCGAGCAGGGTCGCCGGCGCCATCGCGCGCGGCTCGTCGGGCGTCGCGGCCAGGTTCTCCTGGGCGATGGCGAGCAGCTCGTCGACGTACTCCAGGAGGCCCGCGACGTCGTCGTCGCGGCACGTGCGGCACGCCAGACGCGCCAGGCCGAGCGGCTCGGTGGGGTCGAGGCCGCGGAAGGCGATCTGCATCGCCGCCGAGCAGTACGACACGACCCGCTCGGTCTCGATCACGCGCGGGCCGACGGCGTCGTGGCCGGGCGCGGGCCCCAGGTCGGCGGGGTCCTCGCCCGCCATGATCCGGGTGAGCTGGCCGCCCGCGATCCCGCGCATCGCGTCCGCCCCGAGGCCGACGGCGCGGGCGACGCGCTGGAACATGAACGCGGTCGTCACGCCCGGCCCGTACGGCATGTCGCTCGCGTACAGGATGTTCCCCGGCGGGATCGTCGCGTAGAGCTGGAGGTGGTCGGCGACGAGCCACCAGGCGGTGTCGAAGAAGAGGTTCGGGAGCGTCTCGGCGTCGCGGGCGATCCAGCCGAGGTCGCTGATCCCGGCGTGGGCGAGGATCAGGCGCGCCCCGGGGTAGCGGCGTGCGTAGTCCACGACCGCCTCGCCGAGCCGCGGGATGCCGCGCCCGGCGTGGAAGAGCACGGGCATGCGCCGCTCGTGGGCGAGCGCGACGACCTGCTCGACGGCGGGGTGCGGCAGCTGGAAGTCGTCGGAGCGCGGGTGCAGCTTGAAGCCGCGCGCGCCCGCCTCCAGGCAGCGCTCGGCCTCGGCGACGGCGTTCTCGTGGTGGGGGCTGACGCGCGCGAGCGGCACGAGCCGGCCGCCCGACGCCGCGGCGTCGCGCAGGACGCGGTCGTTGGCCGGCGCGTAGCCGTCGGGCTCGTGCATCGCGAAGACGAGCGCGCGGTGGTGGCCGGCCTGGTCGAGCCCCGCGAGGATCTCCTCGGCGGTCGCCGTGCGTCCGTCGGGGTC
>JAXDHC010000386.1:0-8777 GCA_034664705.1 Solirubrobacteraceae bacterium | reverse complement strand
CCAGCGTCAGCTGCGTCATGTCATGTCCTCGCGTCGATGTTCGGTTCGGGGCGCGCGCGCCGGCTCACACGGGCGGCGGCGTCATCGACCACAGGAAGTACGCCTGCTCGTCGCCGATGCAGCTCAGCTCGTAGCGGAAGCCGGGCGCGAGGTAGACGCCGTCGTTCGCGCCGGCCTCGAGCTCGCCGCCGTTCCACGTCAGCCGCAGGCGCCCCTTGAGCACGAAGTACGTCTCGTGCGTCGGGCCGTAGTGCGTCAGGCCGTCGATCCCCGGGTCATCGTCCTCGAACGACCACGGGTTGCAGCGCTGGCCCGGCTCCATCCAGGCGGCGCCGAGCAGCACCTCGGAGCCGTGCTGGCCGCGCGTGATCATGTTCGCGACGTCGAGGTTCTCCGGCCAGGAGTTCGCCGGGGTCACGGGGACGGACTCGAGCGCGACGACGCGCGGCTCGGGGACGGGCACCGCGCCCGCGGCGCCGTTCGTCTGCAGGTCCTGCTCAGCCATCGGTCTTCACTCCGTGGTCGGTGGTGGAAGGGCCATCCGCCCGCGCCGGCGAGGCGGGCCACACGTCTTCGAAGAGCCTCAGCCAGTTGCCGCCGAGGACCTTGCGCACGCGCTCCTCGGGCCACCCGCGCTCGAGCATCGTCCGCGTGATGTTCGGCCACGCCCCGATGCGCTCGATCCCGCGCGGCATGCGGACGTTGACGAGGGCGTCGATCAGGTTGGGGTCGCCGATCGGGCGGCCGTCGCCCTTGTCGTGGTTCAGCCAGGAGAGGTACGTGCTGTCGTGGCCGTCGATGAAGTCGGTCCCGATGCAGGCGTGGTCCTCCCCCACCACGTTCACGACGTGCTCGACCGCCGCGACGTAGTCGCCGACGGTGGCGTCGTTGCCGGCCGCCAGGAACGGCGGGAAGAGCGTGACGCCGACGACCCCGCCGCCGTCGGCGACCCGGCGCATGTCCTCGTCGGTCTTGTTGCGCGGGTGCGGGTGCAGCGCCGCCGGGGCGGTGTGCGAGTAGACGACCGGCCTCGTCGAGGCCTCGATCGCCTCGCGCGCGGTGTTCGCCCCCACATGGGAGAGGTCGACGACGATGCCCACGCGGTTCATCTCCGCGACGGCGTCGCGGCCGAAGTCGGTGAGACCGCCGTCCCGCGACTCGTAGCACCCGGCCCCGACCAGGTTCTGCGTGTTGTAGGTCAGCTGGATCACGCCGACGCCGAGCGCCTTGTACAGCGCGAGGTAGTCGAGGCGGTCCTCGATGCTGTGGATGTTCTGGAAGCCGAGCACGATCCCGACGCGCCCCTCGGCCTTCGCGGCGTGGATGTCGGCCACCGTCCGGACCGGCCGGATGATGTCCTCGTGCTCGAGGAACCACCCCTGGAAGGCGGCGATGTTCGTCATCGTGTCGCGGAAGCCCTCCCAGACCGAGCACGTGCACGTCGCCGCGGTCAGGCCGGCCGCGTGCATGTCGCGGAACACGGAGGCCTCCCAGCGGGCGATCTGCAGCCCGTCGACCACGAGGCAGTCCTCGTGCAGGGCGAGCGCATCCGCGGGGTGGCCGGCCGGGCCGGCCGCCGTGGATCCGACGTCGGTGGCCACCGCTACGCCCCGGCGGCGGCGCCGGCCATGGCCGCGGCGCGGGCGTCGAACGGTCCCCGGCGCAGGTCCTCCAGGAGCAGGCCCTGGACATGCTGCAGGAGCTTCTCGCTGTCGCGGAAGATCGGGCCCCACGGGAGCCGGTGGGAGTCCTGGCCGCGCTGGACGGACTCGATGAGCTGCACGTCCTCGCTCCAGATCTCGTCGTAGTAGTCGAGGTAGCCCTGCAGCGACTCCTCCGGCACGGACGGGTCGAAGTACGTCTGCGTCGACAGGACGCAGCGGTCCGGCGCCACCGGGATGATCGGCATGACGATGCACGAGACCGGGCCCGGGATCATGATCGTGTTCGGCCAGACGAAGTAGAGCTCGAAGTTGCCCCAGTCGTCCTTGTGCGCCTGCGCCTCCTCCTTCGAGCGCAGGTCGCCGCGCTGGTAGGAGCACGAGCCGTGCAGTTGCAGCACGTACGTCGCGGGGTCCACGTCGTAGAGGTCGTAGAAGCCCGGGTGCCCCGTCGGGCAGTGGTAGCACTCGAGCATGTTGTCGAGCGCGATCTTCCAGTTGCCGCGCACGTTGTACGTGCGCTGGTCCCGTAGGACCATCTTCGTCAGGTCCAGGCCGTTCGTGCTCCCCACCTCGTCCAGGGTGCCGAGCGTCGACTGGAACGACGCGGCCGACGGGTCGGGGTTGACGAAGACGAGCGGGCCCCACGTCGCCACCGCCGCGGGGTACAGCGGGAAGGCGCTGCGGTCGAAGTCGTCCTCGCGCTTCTCGCGCGGGGCGGCGCGCAGCGAGCCGTCGAGGCCGAACGTCCAGCCGTGGTAGCGGCACTGCATCGTCCCGCGGTTGCACGGCTCGAGGACCACCTCGTGGCCGCGATGGCGGCAGACGTTGATGTACGCCCGCAGCGTGCCCTCCTTGTCGCGGACCACGACGACCGGGATGTCGCCGCAGCGGACCGGGACCATGTCGCCGGGCTTGGACACCTTGTCCACGTGACAGGCGAACTGCCAGCTGCGGCCGAAGACGGCCTGCTTCTCGAGCCGCAGCACCTCGTCGTCGGTGTACCAGTGCGGCGGCAGCGTCGTGTTCTCCCGCAGGGCGGTCTCGATCTCGGCGGTGAGGACGTCTGTCTCCACGATCTCTCCTTGTCGCATTTCGGGCAGTGCGGTTATTCGACCGGGATCTCGCTCTGGACCTTCGAGAGCGAGACGCCGCGGCTCCGGTGGACCATCCGCGAGACCACGTAGATCGCGATCGCGAGGCCGTAGAGGATCACCAGGTAGATCAGCGACTTGGCGTTGTTCACCCCGTAGACGTCGTCCTTGAACCACAGGACCAGGTTGAACAGCAGGAACGCCGAGAAGATGCCCGCGGTGAGGGTCACCATCGGGATCGGGCCGACCTTCCAGCGCGCCAGCGGCGACGCCTCGTACAGGCGCTTGGCGCGCCACGGCAGCAGGCCGGCGGCGATCGTCGTGCCGAGGTACATGACGGCGACCACGAGCGTCGCGTCGAGCGTGTAGGTCGCGAACTCGCCCCAGTAGGCGTACAGCGCCGCGACGCCGATGGCCGGGACGCAGGTGAGCACCAGGGCGCCCGTCGGCGCGTGGAAGCGCTCGGACACGTGCGCGCCCCACGCCGGCAGGACGCGGTCGAACGCCGCGGCGAACACGACGCGACTGGACGACAGGAACAGGTTGCCGACGTAGCCCAGGAACCACGCCGACATGCCGGCGAGCAGGAGGAACTGCACGAGGTGGCTGTCCACCAGCCAGCCCGCGAGCATCGCCGGGTACGGCCAGGCCGAGAGCGGCGCCTCGCCGGAGCCGTACCCCCAGTAGGCGCTGTTGGCGGCGTTGTAGAAGTCCCAGCCCATCGTCTTGTCGATGAGGATGAAGAGGATGACCGTGAGCACCGTGGCGACCGCCAGGCCGCCGCCCATGCCGCGAATGTTGCGCTTGAAGTCCGTCGCGCCGCGCACCTCCCCGTAGAGCGTCGCGCCCCAGTTGGCCCACAGGCTCCAGAAGACGACCATCGGGACCAGCAGGAACGTCGGGCCGAACGAGAAGTCCCAGAGCCCGGGCGGGTCGTATCCGCCGGCGGCCAGCGTGCGGTCGTAGGCGTTGGCGCCCGCGCCGTAGAGGTCGGTCGCCTCGCGGTTGAACGCCGCCTCGAAGGAGGCCTTGTCGTGCGTGGCCAGCAGCGCGAAGACCACCAGGAGCGCGGCGAGGCCGACCCACAGGCAGATGCGCTGAAGCTTGGCGTAGCTGCGCATGCCGATGCTGATGAACCCGGCGCAGAACCCGATGACGATCAGGCAGGAAACGAACGTGCCGGTCTTTCCGGTGAACCACGTCGCCGCGCCGTTCGCGCCCACGAGCGTCAGCAGCGGCTCGAGGACCTCGCGGACCATCACGCCCGCGTAGATCGGCGTCCAGTGCCACATGATGAACCACCAGCCGGTGACCGCCAGCACGAAGCCGATCGAGCCGTGCAGGATGCGGCTCTGCCACACGTAGTCACCACCGGCGCGTGGGATCACCGTGACGAGCGCCGAGTAGACGACGACCTCGAAGACGATGAACAGGTTGCTGATGATCACCGCCCACATCAGGCTGCCCTGCGGCACCGCGGGGGCCAGCGAGAAGATGTAGAGCCCGAGGATGATCGGGTTGATCGCGATCACCGAGTAGATGAAGCTGTCGCGGCTGGACCAGCCGCGCACGAGCCCGCTCGCCTGACGGACGAACAGGTGTCCCTGAAGGTCCGGTTCCTGCGTGTCCTTGCTCACCGTCGCCATCTCTGCTCCGATCTGTCGTCCGCCGCGTCGCTCGTGCCCCTCCGCCGGACACCCACGTCCTTCATCCCGTCGTCAGCGCGTGCCGCTTCAGCGACCGCTTGCCGTCCAGCTCCACCACCACGCCCTGCAGGACCCCCTGCTCGTATGAGCTGCCGGGGTTGATCGCGAGGGTCCGCCCCAGCCGCGCCGTCGCGCGGGCCTCATGGATGTGCCCGTGCAGCCCGAGGGCCGGCTCGGCCTCGCGGATCGCGTCGCGCACCGCCGTCGACCCGACGTGCGCGATGACGCGCCCGCCGTCGACGATCTGGAGGTCCTCCGTCACCTTGGGCGCCTCGTCCAGCGTGGTCCCGTGGGGCGGGCAGTGGAAGTTGAAGACGAGGCGCTCCGGCGGCGCGCCGGCGGCCTGCACCATCGCGCCGATGCGCGTGGCGAGGTCCTGCTCGCTCTCCTCGCGGTGCGTCTTCCAGGGCGTGACGTTGGCCCAGCCGGTGGAGAGCAGCTCGTAGCCGCCGCCCAGGTCGATGACCTGGCCCTCGGCGAGCTCGATGTGCGGCGAGGCCGCGAGGATCTCGTCGACGCCGAAGTCGTCGTCGTTGCCGGGGCACATGAAGAGGCGGGCGCCGGTCTTGGGCAGGCGCTCCTCGGCGAGGGCGACCCACTCCTCGATGGTCCGCAGCACCTCCTGGCGGAAGAGCGCGTCCAGCTTCTCGGCGTCCGCGTTGAGCTCGGCGAGCTCGTCGGCGGTCACGACGACCGGGTACAGGCCGCGCGACCGGATGACCTCGCGGAAGCGCGCGAGCTCCGAGGCGCCCTCGAACTCGTGGCGCTGGTCCTGCAGGAGGACCTCGTAGCGGGCGCCGCCCCGGTCCATGATCGGCACGAGCGCCTTGCCGGTGACGTCGCCGCCGAGCACGAGCAGGCTCGCGTCGTAGAAGGCGGCGCTGGCCAGGAACTTGCGCCAGCAGGTCTCCGAGCCGTGGACGTCCGTCGCGAAGTAGAGGCGCAGCTTCATCCGGCCACCGGAGCGTCCGGCCGCGGGTCGCGGGTGCTGCGAGGAGATGTGCGTGCTTCGCCCGACGCCGAACCCATCAACGCTCCTTCGTCTCCGTCATGGCCAACCCCGCAGAAAGTAGATTGACCGCCGGGTCAGTTTTCGCGAAGGTAACGACGGGACGCGGGCGTGTCAAGGCCGAGCGCCGCGCGCAGGGCCGGCGCCGGGGCACGGCAGGAGGACGCGCCGTCGGTGCGCGTCAGGGCGCGACGGGGCGGCGCGGCGCCGCGACGGGGGCGTGGATCAGCCGTCGAGCGGCGTGAGCGGATGCCACACGGCGTCCGCCCCGCCGTCGGCGGGCACGGCCCGCAGCGACGTGGCCAGCCACGAGTCGGCCGCGCGGATCCAGATGTCCGCGACGCGCGTCCGGGAGACGTCGGGGTCCTGCAGGGTGAGCTGCACGCAGAGGCCGTCGAGGAGCGCCGCCAGGCCGAGCGCGAGGTCGTCGGGGTCGCCCGGGCCGAACTCGCCGGCCGCCTGCCCGCGGCGGATCGTCTCGGCGATCATGCGGCGCCAGCGGCGATCGAGCGCCTGGCGGGTGGCCTCCGTGCCGGGATCGCGCATCGCGCGCACCCACAGCTCCATCCACAGCCGGTACTCGTAGCTCGTCAGGAACGCGTCCAGCAGGAGGCGCAGCTGCGCGCCCGCGCCGTCGAGCGACTCCATGCGGGCGCTGAGCTGCCCGTAGAAGACCTCGTCCTGCAGCGTGAGGGCCTCCGACAGCAGCTCGTCCTTGTCGGTGAACCAGTACAGGACGGCCGGCTTGCTCGTCCCGGCGCGCGCCGCGACGTCCTCGACGCGCGTCGCCGCCAGCCCGCGCTCGGCGATGAGCTCGGCGGCCGCTGCGCGGATCTGCGCCTTGCGCACGCGGTCGAGCTTCGGGCGGGGACTCATGACGCCGAGCGCGGACGATCCATACGAACATCATAGTCACCGTCCGGCTCAATCCTGACCCGTGGTTCAGAATTGATACAGGGCGCCCGGCCGAGCCGGCCGCGGCTCCGGCCCCCGCCGCCGCTAGGTCGCGGCCGACGAGGTGGTGTTGCGCGTGAGCGGCGCGGCGCCGTCGATGGCCGACGACGACGGCGACTGCGACGGCCCGGTCGCGCGCCGCACCGCGGGCCGCGTGAGCGCCCACGCGTGGAACGCCGCGTGGGGCATCGGGCGGGCGACGAGATAGCCCTGGATCGCCGGGCACCCCATGGCCGTGAGCGACGACCACGTCCCGACGTCCTCGATGCCCTCGGCGACCGCGTGCAGGCCCAGCCGGTGCGCCAGCTCCACCGTCGATGCGACGATGATGGCCGTCCGCTGGTCGCTCGTCACCTCGGCGACGAACGAGCGGTCGATCTTGAGCTCGTCGACGGGCAGGCGGTCCAGGTGCGAGAGGGACGAGTGGCGCGTGCCGAAGTCGTCCAGCGACAGCCGCACGCCCATCGCCTTGAGCCGATGCAGGAGCGTGAGCGCGCGCTCGGGGTCGGTCAGGAAGATGTTCTCGGTGATCTCCAGCGTGAGGCGGTCCGCCGGCATGCCGTGGCGCGCCAGGATGCCGGCGACGTCGCCGTCGAACGCGTCGTCCACGAGGTTGGCCGCCGAGAGGTTCACGGCGACGGGGAAGTCCAGGCCGTCCTCGCGCCATTCCGCGCAGTGGGCGACGGCCTGCTCGAGGATGCTCAGCGTCAGCAGGCGCGAGAGGTTGCTCTGCTCGACGGCGGGCAGGAACTGGCCCGGGCCGAGGACCCCGTGGAGCGGGTGCTCCCAGCGCGCGAGCGCCTCGACGCCCGTGGTGCGCCCGGTCGTGGGATCGACCTGGGGCTGGTAGTAGGGCACGATCTCGCCGGCGGCGATCGCCCCGCCGAGCTGACCGGCGAGGGCGAGGCGCTCGGCCGACCGGCCGTCCTGCGAGCCGTCGTAGCGCTCGACGCCCGTCCGTGCGGCCTTCGCGCGGTACATCGCCACGTCGGCGCGCTTGAGCAGCTCGCTCGGCGTCCGGCCGTGCTCGGGATGGCACGCGACGCCGACGCTCGCGCCGATCTGCACGCTGATGCCCATGATCGGGAAGGACTGCTCCAGGGAGCGCAGCAGCCGGATCGCCACGACCTCGGCGCCCGCCGAGCTCCCGCACTCGGCGAGGACGACGGCGAACTCGTCGCCGCCGAGGCGGACGAGCATGTCCTCGGGGCGCAGCGCCTCGTGGAGGCGCAGCCCGACGGCCCGCAGCACCTGGTCGCCCGCCTCGTGCCCGAGCGTGTCGTTGAGCTCCTTGAAGCCGTTGAGGTCGATGACGAGGAGCCCGACGGCCGCCCCGTCGCCCTCGTCGAGTGCGGCCTCGAGGGCGTCGGCGAGCGCCCGCCGGTTCGGCAGCCCGGTGAGCTCGTCCGTGCGGGCCAGGCGGCCCGTGTCCCACAGCCGCCGCTCCTCGCGGACGGTGTGCATGAGGCGGATCATGGCGACCGCAACGGTGCTCACGGCCAGCGTCAGCGAGACGCCGTCGATCTTGTTGAAGTGGTCGTGGACGAGCAGCCCGACGGCCGCGAAGGCGAACATGGACGGCACCGGCGCGGCCAGCCGGCCGCGGCCGGAGGCGGGCGGCGGGGCCGGCGCCCAGGCGGAGCGGGCGAGCAGGACGAGGCCGCCGCTCCACAGCAGGTTCTCGACCGACGCGGTGACGTAGTCGGCCTCCACGGTCGACTTGAGGTACAGGACGTCGGCGGCCAGGAAGGCGATGAACCCGGCGGCGAGCATCAGCCACGAGCGGTTCAGCCGCCCGCCGGCGAGGACGAACCCGCCGACGACGGCCGCGGCGAGGAGGACGTCGAAGAGCGGGTAGGCCAGGTTCGTGGCGACCGCGGCGACGGAGCCGGTGGCGTCGTCGACGATGGGGCTCAGCAGCAGGGCCGTGCCGAGGGCGGCGACCGAGAGCGTCCCGATGAGGCCGTCCAGCCAGACGCTGGCCGACAGGCTGCCGGTGCAGGCGCGCACGCTGAGCACGAGCGTCGCGTAGCCGAGCGGGTAGACGGCGAGCCAGAACGGGTCGGCCACCGACGGAAAGGGCGGCTCGGGCATGTGCTGGATCCACAGGTTCCAGAGGGCCGTCCCGATCCCGTACGAGACGAGTCCGGCGGCGAGCGGGGCCCACACCCGGCGCTGGGTGGCGACGAGCGCGACGCGCAGGACGACGCTGACGGCGGCGCCGACGCTGATCAGCGTCATCCCCCAGTCGTTGAGGGGGCCCACCGGCACGGGGCCGTGACTGCCGAGGGCGGCGCCGGCGGCGAAGAGCACCCATCCGGCGAGGAGCGCGAGCGAGATTCCGTGGGCGACG
>JAXDHC010000385.1:0-2605 GCA_034664705.1 Solirubrobacteraceae bacterium | reverse complement strand
CGATCGGACGGGAGCCGCCGAAGCGCAGGCCGTGGGCCTCGATGTCCTCGCGATCGACGTTGGAGTGGGTGACGACGCCGACGTCGAAGCGCTCGGCGAGCTCCATCGAGCCGACGCAGAGCTCGTCCGACGCCGAGGTCACCTGGATCGGGCACGGCCATGCGCGCACGCGTCCGTCGCCGGCGCCGTCGAAGCGCTCGATGTACGCCTCGGCGTGCTCGAGGTTCTCGCGCGTCGCGCGGTCCGAGCGGGAGAGGTGCTCGGCGAGGTCGTCGTCGACGTCGGCCATCGCTCGGGCCAGGACGGCGCGGATGCCCGCCGCCTCCACCCCGCGCACCGCCGCCTCCTCGAGCCCCTGGTAGGTGCCGCAGTCCAGAAACGCCGTCGTCCCGGTCTTGAGCATCTCGATGCTGGTGAACTGGGTGCCGAGGAAGTAGTTGTCCGGGTTCAGGCCCTTCGACGTCACGTGGAACTTCTTCTGGATCCACGGCGTGAAGGACAGGTCGTTGACGAGCCCGCGCGCGAACGCCCCGAAGAGGTGCATGTGGGTGTTCACGAGCCCCGGCATCACGAGCTGCTCGTGCGCGTCGATGGTCTGGCGCCCGGCGAAGCGCCGGCGCAGCTCCTCGGTCGTCCCGACGGCGACGATGCGCCCGCCGTCCACCGCGACCGCGCCGTCCCACAGGAGGTCGTGCTCGCCCGTCATCGGCAGCACGACGCCGCGCTCGATGAGGAGGTCGACCTCCTCGCGTGCGGGCGGGTCCTCCGGCGCGGCGGTCATGACGCCCGCGCGGGCTCGGCGACGTCCAGGTGCAGCGCCGTCTCGAGGCGGCTCTCGGCGAGCAGCCGGCCGCCGTAGAACACGAGCCGGCGCGGCGGGATCATCCGCAGCGCCTCGTGCACGGACGTCGCGTCGACGAGCACGAGGTCGGCGCGGCATCCCGGCTCGACGCCGTAGCCCTCCAGGCGCATCGTCCGCGCGCCGTTGACCGTGACCATGTCCATCACGGTCTCGAGCTCCGGCACGTACGTGAGCTGGGCGGTGTGGGCCGCGTACTGGGCGACCTCGAGCTGGTCGGGCTTGCCGAAGGGGTAGTAGGGGTCGTTGACGTCGTCCTGGGCGGCGTGGACGTTCACGCCCGCGTCGAGCAGCTCGCGCACCCGGGTGATCCCGCGGCGGATGAGGCCGCGGTCGTTGCGCCCGTCGAGCACGAGGCTGATGTGCGCGTTGGAGACGATCGTCACGCCCGCCTCGGCCACGAGGTTGATGACCTTCTCGGCGTGGTTGTCGTCGTACGCGGCCAGCGCGCCGCAGTGGCTCGCGGCGACCCGACCGCCGTAGCCCTCCTCGAGCGTGCGGACGGCGAGGTACTCGAGCGTGCGCGACGTCGGGTCGTCGGTGTCGTCGGCGAGGAAGTGGATGTCGGTGTCGGTCCGCTTGGCCAGGTCGAAGCAGAAGTCGACGTGCTCCTGCATGTGCGCGTCGAGGCGCTCGAACCACGGCATGCCGCCGACGACGTCGCAGCCCAGCTCCATCGCCTCCGCCATGAGCTTGTCGCAGCCGGGGTCCTGGATCAGGCCCTCCTGCGGGAAGGCGACGACCTCGAAGGTGATGAGGCCCTCGAAGCGGCGCTTGAGCTCGAGGACGCCCTGCGCCGGCACGAGCCCGCCGATCGTCCCGACGTCGCAGAACGCGCGGATCGCCGTCGTGCCGTTGCGAATGGCCTCCTCCACCACGGGGGCCGCCCGGTCGGCGATCTCCTCGGGCGTGTAGCCGCGCTTGTGGTCGAGCGTGATGTCGACGGCCTCGCGCAGCGTCTGGGACACGTTCGGGCGCATGACGTCGCCCAGCCGCGTCTTGTCGAGGTGGTGATGGGCGTTGACGAAGCCGGGCAGCAGCAGCCGGCCCTCGCCGTCGTACTCGCGGTCGGCGGACGTCTCGATCGCCGGCTCGACCGCCGCAACGAGCTCCCCCTCGATGGCGACGTCGACCGTGCCCTCGCGTCCCCGCAGCCGGACGTTGCGGATGACCTGCCTCATCGATCGCCTCCCGTGTCGCCGTTCCCATTGCCCGCCGCGGCCGCCGTGGTCGCGTGCGTGTCCCGCATCCGCTCGGCGGCGAGCTTCACCGACGCGACGATGTTCTGATAGCCCGTGCAGCGGCACAGGTTCCCGGCGAGCGCCTCGCGGATCTGCCGGTCGTCCCAGTCGGCGGCGTCGCCGAGCAGCGGCTCCATCGACATGAGGAAGCCGGGCGTGCAGAAGCCGCACTGCAGGCCGTGGCACTCGTGGAACGCCTGCTGGAGCGGGTGCAGCGCCCCGCCGAGGCCCTCGTTCAGCGCCTCGACCGTGCGCACCGACCGCCCCTGGGCCTGGATGGCGAACATCAGGCACGAGCGCATCGGCTCGCCGTCGATCTGCACGGTGCAGGCGCCGCACACGCCGTGCTCACAGCCGACGTGCGTGCCGGTCAGGCCCGCCTCGTGGCGGATGAAGTCCGAGAGCAGCAGCCTCGGCTCGACCTCGCGCTCGTACTCCTGGCCGTTGATCTCGACCGTCACCTTGGTCGTGGTCGTCTGCGACATGCGGGTCACCTCCCTGCGCG
>JAXDHC010000384.1:0-5391 GCA_034664705.1 Solirubrobacteraceae bacterium | reverse complement strand
TCTGGGCGCACCCGGCACCGCTCGCAGTAGGGCGATCAGCCCGACGGCGCGCCGCCGTGCGGCGCGGTGCCCGGGGGCGCCGGCCGGCCGGGGTCGCGCAGCGTCGGCTCGTCGCGCCCCGCGGTGGCCTCGCCCTCGTCGCGCTCCGCGGGCTCGCGCTCCCGCGCCTCGCGCTCGTGCTCGCGCATCTCGCGTTCCTGCTGCAGCGCGTCGCCGGTCTGCTCGGTCTCGTCTGCCATGTCTGCTCCTCCGACGCGGATGGTGTCCGGGGCATACCCACATCGTCGCCGGCACGTGCGACCTCGCCGCGTCAGCGCCCTGTCGGAGGGGATCGCCGCGTCTGCGGCGTTCGACGACGAACGCACAGCCCGGCGTCGTCCCGGCGCGGTTCGCGCCGGCGCGTCATCGCGGCACCAGGTCCGGCGTGACCGCGAACCCGTCGTCGCGGCCGATCTTCCGCGCCCGCAGCGTGGCCGTCCCGCGCGCAAGCGCGTACGCCCCGGTCCCGCCGGTCACCGCGGAGATCGGCGCCGCCGTCTTCGTCGCGGAGGCGACGGTCAAGTCGCACGTGAGCCGCATCCTCGCCAAGCTGGCGCTGCGCGATCGCGTCCACGCCGTCGTGCTCGCCGACGCGTGCGGCTTCGTCGCAGCGGGCGAGGACGCCTGTGCCCCGCAGGCCGATTCACGAGCGACGCGCGGGTCCTGAGGCGGCCGCGCCGGCCCATCGCACGCCGGCGAAGCAGCGCCCGAGGCTCGATTCCCGAGGGCGCCCTAGCGGCCGGGAGTGTCGCCCCCGGGAGCGGGGCGCCGACGCCGCGGGCCTGGGAGGCCCGACGACGGTCCATCACTCGCCGGTGTGCGGTTCGTCGCGCCTCGAGCGGGCGCCGCTTGCCTCGAGCAGGACCTGCAGGCCCTTGTCGGCGGTCAGCCAGAACATGCGGTCGCGGCCGGGCTGGTCGGACAGCGTGATGGCGGAGCCGACCAAGCCCGCGCGCTGGGCGTCGCGCAGCTCGCGCGAGACGACGCCGAGGGGACGGTCGAGCCGCTGGGCGACGTCAGCGGGTGTCGCGCGGCCGCCGGGGCTGGCGGCGAGGGCGAGCAGGAGCTCGGCCATGTCCCGGTCCGGAGCAGGCGCCATCAGGTCCTGGCAACGCCAGACCCGGCGACTGGATCGGCGGTGTTGTGCTCAGCGTGGCTGACGAGGAGCAGCTCGAAGGCGTGGCGCTCGAGGTCGCCGAGCATCGCGGACTGCATCCGTGCCGTCACGCGCCATCCCGTACCCCGGATGGCCGCGCGCAAACGGAGCGTCCGGCTCGTGCGGATCAGAACGAGGCGGACGGCGGACCCGCCGTCGTGGTCGTCGACGGCGGCGTGCGGAAGGCCGTCGCCGAACGCATCCGCGCCGTGCTCTTCGGATCGGCTCTCCGGCTGTCGCGCGGCGGTTCACACCGCGCCATCTGAGCCGTCCGAGCCCTTCGTGCGCGCCGGCCCGCGGGTCGATCCAGGCCTGCGAGCCGCCCCGCGCGTCCGGGCGTACAGCATGCCCGCGGCGAAGCCGAGCGCGGCGGGGACCACCGCCGCCCATGCCAGCCGAGTCTCGACGTTCAGTCCCCACAGCCGGAGGTCGACGAGGACGAAGTTGGCGGCGACGAACCCGACGATCAGCACGAGCAGACACGCGACGACGAGCGCCCGCAGCGCGCGGGCCCAGGTCATCGGCGAGCGCGTCATCCGGTCGGCTTCCCGCCGTCGCCGAGCAGCTCCATCACGTCGAAGCGGTCGGTGATCAGCCCGTCGATCCCCCGCGCGACCAGCTCGTTCATCCGCCGTTCGCCGTTGACCGGCCACGCGAACGTGAGCAGCCCGCGGCGCTGCAGCCACGCCTGCGCCGGCGCGGAGAGCACGCTCTCGCGGATGCTCACGCCGTCGATCACGGCGAGCAGCTCCCTGTCGCCGCGCAGGCGCTCGAGCTCCCGTGCGTTGAAGACGAGCAGCAGTCGCTGCGCGGAGGGGATCGTCCGCCGCAGCACCCGCAGCGCGTCGCGGTCGCCGGTCTGGACGATCACCCGCCGCAGCGGTCGCGTCGCCAGGAAGGCGCGCACCTGGGCGAGATAGCGCGGCGAGCTCTCCTTGAGGTGCAGCAGGACCGTGTCGCACAGCCGCGCCACGTCCCACGCGTCTCCCAAGGAGGGGCCGCGGAAGACCAGGTCCTCCAGGAACGGGACCGGCGCGTCGTGCGATGCGAAGAGCTCGTTGCCCGCCGATCGCACGTCGATCTCGATGGCGTCGACACCGTGGGCCACCGCGTCGGTCGCCGCGTTGAGGTCGTCACCCGCGTTGTGGGCCACGCCGGTCACGACCTGGTAGTGGCTCGCCAGATCGACGTCCAAGCGCTGAGTGAACTGAGACGGCGGCCGTCCAGCCGTGAACCGCTCGACGCTGGCGTCGAAGACCACGATCGCGCCCAGCATGGCGATGCACAGCACGGAGACGACGCGAGCGACCACGAAGACGACCAGTGGCACGACGGCAGTCTGACGAGCGCGGACCGTCAGCGCGAGCGGGATCGTCCCGCGCCGCCGGCGCCGGCCAGGGCGCCGATGCGGTCCAGCAGCTCGCCCAGCGCGAACGGCTTGATGAAGTAAGCGTCCGCGCCCGCCGCCAGCGCCTCCTCGCGGTCCTCGACGTCCGTACGGGTGCTGAGCATCACGATCGCCCTCCGGGGGTCGGCGGCCCGGAGCCGGCGACCCACCAGGCGGCGACGATCGTGACGGCTCCGAGCGCGAGGCCGCCGACGGCGAGGAGCGCCGCCGCCGCGGCCGAGCCAGTACCCCATCGTGTCGCCGGAAATCGCCGCGCCGGCGGCGACCGCGATCACCCGGGGCAGGCTCAGATGGCCGCCGGCCACCAGGCCGCCGGCGGTGATCAGCGCCGTCTCGCCGTGGAGCGGCAGCGGCGGATTCACCGAGGATCAGGCCCGCGAGTGCGACGTAGCCAATCTGCGAGCAGGGACGAGCATGCCGCCGGCACCCCGGCCGGAGCATTGGGATCCGGTGTGCGACCCGTTCCCGACGGAGGCGTTCCGAGCCGCTGATCCCCGAGGACGACCGATGGCACGTGGGGGGTCGCGGCGCAGCGGCGTCACCGGCGAGGCTGCACCCGCGTCCACAGGTCGTTGAATGAGAGGCTGTCGTAGAACGCCGTGCCGTCGACCACCATCCCGTCGCGGAGCCGCATGAACCACGCGTAGCTGTTCTCATACGCGCGACCGTCGTTGGCGATGCCCCGGCCGTCCCAGAGCACGATGACGGTGTCGCCGTCGGCGTGGACCGATCGGATCGTGACCGGGCGGAAGGGCTCCGACGCGCTGAAGCGGGCACCGAAGGGCGTCAGGACCTCGTCGATGAACTGCTGCCTGTCGCCGTACTCCTTGGACGCCAAGGAGTGGCCCTCGATCCGCCAGACCATCTCGGGGGCGAACACGTCGGTGATCGCGCCCGTTCCGTCGTGCCACGCGTCGAAGGCCCGTCGGATCGTCTGCCGGTTCGCTTCCGTCCGGGGGTCGGGCGCTTCGTTCATCGGTGCTCCGTTCGGTCGGGACTCGGGTTTCCGGCACCGGCGGCGAGCACGCCAGGCTGGGCTACCGCGCAGTGCGGCGCAACATCTCGACGACGAGGAAGGCGAGCTCGAGCGACTGCTGGGTGTTGAGGCGCGGGTCGCACGCGCTCTCGTAGCGGGAGCCCAGCTCGCTGTGGGAGATCATCTGCGCGCCGCCGAGGCATTCCGTGACGTTCTCGCCCGTGTGCTCGACGTGGATGCCGCCGGGGTGCGTGCCGAGCTGCCGGTGGACCTCGAAGAAGCCCTCGACCTCGTCCATCACCTTGTCGAAATGCCGGGTCTTGTGTCCGCTCGGCGACTCCTCGGTGTTGCCGTGCATCGGGTCGCATTGCCACACCACGCAATGGCCGGTGCGCGTCACGGCCTCGATGATCGGCGGCAGGTGCTCGCGGACGCGCTCGTTGCCCATGCGCGAGACGAGCGTCACGCGGCCGTCGAGGCCCGCGGGATCGAGGCGCTCGACCAGCTCGACCGCCTGGTCTGGCGTGGTGGACGGACCGACCTTCACGCCGATGGGGTTGGCGAGCAGTGCCGCGAGGGCGACGTGCGCGCCGTCGAGCTGGCGGGTCCGGTCGCCGATCCACAGCTGGTGGGCGGAGAGGAGGTACAGCCGCTCGCCCTCGAGGCGCAGCAGCGCCCGTTCGTAGTCCAGGACGAGCATCTCGTGGCTGGCGAACAGGTCGACCGTGCGCAGCGAGCTGTCATCGACCCCACACGCCGACATGAACCGCAGGCTGCGGTCGATCTCCGTCGCGACGCGCTCGTAGCGCGCCCCGGCGTTCGATTGGCGCACGAAGTCCATGTTCCACTCGTGCAGGTGGTGCAGATCGGCGAGACCGGCGCCGGTGATCGCGCGCGTGAGGTTCATCGCGGCCGCCGCGTTGGCGTACGCGCGGACCAGGCGGCCCGGGTCGGCCCGACGCGCCTCCTCGGTCGCCTCGAGGGCGTTGACCATGTCGCCTCGGTACGACGGCAGGCCGGCGGCATCGGTGTCCGAACTGCGTGGCTTGGCGTACTGGCCGGCGATGCGGGCGACCTTCACCACGGGCATGGCGGTGCCGTACGTGAGGACGACCGCCATCTGCAGAAGCGTTCGGATCGTCCCGCGCAGGTGCTCCTCGGTGTTGTCGACGAACGTCTCGGCGCAGTCGCCTCCCTGCAGGAGGAACGCCTCGCCGCGCGCGACCGCCCCGAGCAGCTCCTGCAGCCGGTCCACTTCGGTCGGAACGGTCACGGGCGGCACGCTCTCCAGCAATGCGCGCACGCGTCCGACGTAGTCCGGGTCCGGCCAGGGCGGCTGTTGCGCCGCCGGCCGGGCCAGGGCGTCTCTGAGCGCTGCGCCGAGCGCCGGCGGCAGGGGCGGCAGCTCGGGCAGGGTCTCCACGGGCACGTCGACGGTCCAGGTCATCGCCCCAACGCTAGACCGCCGCGCCAACGGCCGCGTGCCGCCGCACCGGCGCCCGCATGTGGGGGAGCACGACGGGCCGGCGCTTCGACGGGCCGATCTCCGACCTGATCGAGATGGTGGACGGCACGCCGGTCGACGTCCACGGCAGCGTCCGCGCGCACGCCACCTCCGTGGAGCGGACCGGCGGCGACCGTGTCCGACGAGGGTCTGGGAACGTCTCGTTCGTCGACCTCTTCGCGCCGGCGCGGATCGACGGCACGGTAGAAGATCGTCAACGGAGACGTCCGTCCACACCGGCGGGGAGCCGCCCGCGACGGAGTGACGGGCGCGCCTCGACGACGCGCATCTGGGCGCGCCGCGCGGCG
>JAXDHC010000383.1:0-4982 GCA_034664705.1 Solirubrobacteraceae bacterium | reverse complement strand
GCTTGGTCATGCCGAGCTACTCCCCGACGACACGCCAGCGAAGACTGCGCAGCGGACGAGCTGGAGTGCTCTCCGGTGGGCGCCACTCCCGTGCGCCCGCGGTGAGGGCGCGAGCGCACCGCTCGTCGGGCGGGCGGGGCCGGGCTGCGTGAGGAGACATAGCCCGGCCTCCCAGAGGCGCTGTCGCGCATCCCGCACGAAACGAACTCATTCGCCGCAGGTGGTCGAATGGGTCCACTGGCTCGCTAGGCGGTAGACCCTCATCCCGGGTTCGCAAGGTCGCCTACGCCTCCACCCCGCTGTTTCGGTCCAGTTCACGGTGGACGCCCCGGTGCCGCTGGCGGCGTCGGCGGGCCCAGTCGTCTGACAGTCGCTTCCTGAGTTCGCGCGCGCGGCTGCGCTCCCTCGTGCGCCGGGGAGCGCCCGCGACGGCGCCGCCCCCGCTGCTCGACGGCCCCGCTGGCGCCGACGATCAGGATCGGCACGCCGGCGGCGACGACGAGGATCCGCGGCTGCACCGCGCGCCCGGCGCGCAGCCGCGGCGCGGCGTCGGCCGGCAGCGGGCGAAGCGCGCTGACGGAGGACATGGCGACAGCGTCGGCGCCGCGCGCGAGAGCGGGGATGGGACGCCGCTGGGAGATCGCTGAGGCCGCCCCCGGTGGTTGACATTCGGCGGCGAGGTAGTACGTTCGCGCCAGGAGAGAGAACGGTCAGTCTCACGAGCCGCGCAGCCGGCGTCCGCGGACGCACCATCACACGAGGAGAGAGCATGCCGATCCCCACCGAGCTCGTCGGGTCCCTGCCGCGACCGATGAAGCTCCAGCAGGCCTACGCGTCCTACGACGAGGGCAAGATCACCTGGGACGAGCTCCAGGCCGAGCAGGACGCGGCGGCCCAGGACTCGATCAAGCGCCTGGAGGAGACGGGGGAGCCGATCGTCACCGACGGCGAGCAGCGCGAGTCGAGCTTCGCGACGTACCCGATCACGGACACGCTCGCGGGCACCGGCCTCGCCGACAACCTGGCCGGCGACGGCCAGTACTTCGCGATCTTCGACGACGGCCACCATCGCCAGCTTCCGCGGCTGACCGGCGGGCCGTTCCGCTACAAGACCTACGCCTCGGAGTTCGTCGAGAAGAACCGCCGGATCGCGTCGCACGACGTCAAGCAGGCGGTCATCTCGCCGTCGATGATGATGCTCCTGTACCCGCTCGAGGGCGAGATCGAGGGCTATCCGCGCGAGCAGTTCCTCGACGACGTCGTCGACGAGTGCGAGAAGGACATCCGCCAGTGCTTCGCGGTCGGCGCGGTGCGCGTGTCGATCGACTTCACCGAGGGCCGCCTCGCGAACAAGAACGACTCCCGCAACCCCTGGACGGGCCGGGACATGCTGCAGGACTTCATCGACCTCAACAACCGCGTGCTGGACCGCTTCTCACCGGAGGAGCGCCGCAACATCGGCATCCACACGTGCCCGGGCGGCGACATGGACTCCGTGCACAGCAAGGAGGTCCCGTACGAGAAGCTCCTCAGCAAGATGTTCGACCTCAACGCCGGCTACTTCCTCATCCAGTGCGCGAGCGAGGAGGACAAGGAGGAGGTCTACCGGCTGTGCGGGCAGTACAGCCGCGACGACGCCGACGGCGTCGCCCAGGTCTGCTTCATGGGCGTGATCAACCCGCTCAGCCCCGAGGTGGAGACGGCCGAGCAGGTGAAGGACGATCTCGTCACGGCGGCGAAGTACATCCCGGTGCAGCGCCTCGGCGCCACCGACGACTGCGGCTTCTCGCCGTTCAGCCGCGACGAGAAGCCGAAGCACGGCTCGCCCGACTTCGCTCGGGACGTCGCGATGCAGAAGATCTCCGCGCGCCTGGAGGGCGCGCGGCTGGCCTCCGAGGAGCTCGGAGTCTGACGACCGGCCGGACGGGGACCGCACCGCTCCCGCGGTCCCCGTCTCCGGTCGGGCGCTAGGCGGCCTGCGCGAGCGCGGGGTAGTCCGTGTACCCCCGCTCGCCACCGGCGTAGAACGTCTCCTGGTCGGGCTCGTTGAGCTCGGCGCCGGTGCGCAGGCGCTCCGGCAGGTCCGGGTTGGCGAGGAAGCGCCGCCCGTAGGCGACGAGGTCGACCTTGCCCTCGGCGACGAGGTGGTTGGCGCCCTCGACGTCGAACTCCTCGGTGAAGCCCTCGTTGGCCATGAGCGTCCCGGGCCACACCTCGCGGGCCTGCTCGAGCGTCGAGTAGCCGGCGAACGGCTCGGTCTCCATGACGTGGAGGTACATCAGGTCGTGGCGGGCGATGGCGCGCAGGAGCGCGTCGTACGTCTCACGCGTGTCGGACTCGGCGATGTCGTTGAACTGGTGACCGGGCGAGATCCGCAGGCCGACGCGCTCGGCGCCGATCGCGGCGACGACGGCGTCGACGGTCTCGACGACGAAGCGGATGCGGCCGGCGACGTCCGTGCCGTAGCCGTCGGTGCGCTGGTTCGAGTTCGAGCTGAGGAACTGGTGCAGCAGGTAGCCGTTGGCGGCGTGCAGCTCGACCCCGTCGGCGCCGGCGGCCACCGCGCGGCGGGCCGCGTCGACGTACTGCTGGCGGACCGTGGCGAGCTCGTCGGTCGCGATCTCGCGCGGCGTGACGAAGTCGGCCATCCCGTCGGGCGTGAAGACCTGGCCGGCCGGCTTGATCGCCGAGGGCGCGACCGGCGTCTCGCCGTCCGTGAAGACGGGATGCGCGACGCGGCCGCAGTGCATGAGCTGGATCACGAGCTTCGCGTCGCCGGCGGCGTGGACGGCGTCGGCGACCTTCGCCCAGCCGGCCTGCTGCTCGTCGTTGTGCAGTCCGGCGATGTCGAGGTAGCCCTGGCCCACGGCGGCCGGGTGCGTGCCCTCGGTCACGAGGATCGCCGCGCTCGCGCGCTGGGCGTAGTACCGCGCGTTGATCTCACCGGGGATCGTGCCCTTGGCACGGTTGCGGGTCAGCGGCGCCATCGCGATCCGATGGTCCACGCGCAGCGCGCCGCGCTCGTAGGGCTCGAAGAGGTGCGGATAGTCCATGAAGTGGGGAGGTTCCTTGGTGGGGGGCAGTCCGCAGCGGCGCCCGTTCGGCCTTTCGGGCCGGTGGAGCGCGCTGGCTTGTGTGATTGTACAAGCAACTATTGTGCGGATCCGCCGGAGTGGGGCGAGACGTGGCTGCTCGACGCGCGTCGTTCGTCGCGGCCGGACACGTCCCTCGATGCCACCCGCAGGCGCCACGCCCCACACCCCCCGCCCGCGCGGAGCGCCCCGGCCCCGGCCCGGCCCCCTCAGCCCACGATCTTCCCCGGGTTCAGGTTCGCGCCCGGGTCGACGCCGTCGAACAGCGCGCGGAGCATCGCGACGCCCGGCGCCGAGATGTCCTGCTCGAGCCAGCTCGCGTGCTCGGTGCCGACCGCGTGGTGGTGCGACAGCGTCGCGCCGGAGTCGACGAACGTCTGCTGGACGGCGGACTTGATCGCGTCGTACTCCTCCAGCGGCTCGCGGGCGCCCGACGGGTTGAACGCGAACGTGAAGTAGAGGCACGCGCCCGCGTGGTAGGAGTGCGACAGGTGGCACATCACGTAGCCGCGCACGCCGGTCTCGTCGAAGGCGGCGCGGGCCGCGCCGGTGACGTTCGCGTAGAGGCCCGGCAGCACGCTCCACGGCGCGGAGGTCTCGGACACGTCGCCGAGGGCGCCCCGGTCGAGCAGGTAGTCGCGGATGTAGGGCGTGTCGAACTTCTTCTGGTCGTAGAGCTTGCCCGGCCCGCGGCCGATGCACAGGCCGCCGTGGCGGGAGACGATGCGCCCGGTGAGCTTGCGCTGGGCGGCGACGTGGTCCTTGCCGCCCTCATAGCCGATGAACGACAGGCACATGGCGCCGAGATCGAAGCCGCGGCGCCGCTGCAGGTAGGTGGCCAGCGCCTTGGACGTCGCGCGGTCGGCGAGCGTCGGGTTCTTCTTCGTGGCGAAGGAGAACTGCGTCTCGTTGGCGTCGGAGACGCGCGTGATCGACGGCGACGCGTCGCTGGAGGCGATCTCGTGCATGGCGGCCAGCGCGCTCGGCCAGTCGCGGAAGAGGTAGCCGAGGATCGCCCGCTCCTCGGGCACGCGGTGCACGTGGACCGTCGCCTCGGTGATGATGCCCAGCCGGCCCTCGCTGCCGAGCACCATCTCGCGGACGCTCGGGCCCGTCGACGCGTGGGGCACCGGCCGCGTCGCGAGCACGCCGGACGGCGTGACGACGCGGACGGCGCGCGTCAGGTCGGCCATGTCGCCGTACTTGTCGGACTGCATGCCCGACGAGCGCGTCGCGATCCAGCCGCCCAGCGTCGAGTGCGTGAAGCTGTCGGGGAAGTGGCCGATCGTCCAGCCCTGGGCGTTGAGCTGCTGCTCGAGATGCGGTCCGAACGCGCCGGTCTGCACGCGCGCGAGGCCGGACGCCGCGTCGACGGCGAGGACGCGGTCCATGCGCGTCATGTCGACCGAGACGATCGGGCGCGTCTCGTCCGGCGGCGCCTCGAGGCTCCCGGAGATGTTGGTGCCGCCGCCGAACGGGATGAGGACCGCGTCGGCCTCGACCGCGGCGCGCATGATCGCCTCGACGGCCGCCTCGTCACCCGGCCGGACGACCACGTCGGGCAGCCGGCCGACGTCGCCGCGGCGGTGACGGATCAGATCGCGCAGGCTCTTGCCGCGCGCGTGCACGACGCGGTCGAGCGGCGCGGTCGAGACGTGGGCGGCGCCGACGGCCTCGTCGAGCGCGGCGCGGAGCGTGTCCGGCAGCGACGGCTCGGGGACCTGGAGGTCGTCGAAGCGGACCGGCGACGATCCGTCGCGGTCGACGTCGATGCCGATGTGGCGGTGGATGAACGGCGCCAGGTCGGGCTTGTCCTCGTGCGTGAACGACACGCCCTCCTCGCCCCAGCCCCACCACTTCATCGCCGCCATTCCGCTCCTCCCTCTCGCC
>JAXDHC010000382.1:0-3183 GCA_034664705.1 Solirubrobacteraceae bacterium | reverse complement strand
CCACGGAGCGGCGCTCGACGCCCGCGAGGTTCAGCGCGACGCGCTGCCCCGCCTCGGCGCGCTCGACCGGCTCGTCGTGGACCTGCACGCCGCGCACCCGCGCGCGGGCGCCGGCCGGCAGCAGGCTCAGGACGTCGCCCGGCGCGATGCTGCCCGACCACAGCGTGCCGGTGACGACGGTCCCCGCGCCGTGGATGGTGAACGAGCGGTCGACGTGCAGCACCGGCTCGGCCGGCACCGCGGCGCGACCGGGCAGCCGCGCGGCGACGCGGTCCAGCGCCGCCGCGACCGCCGCGACGCCCTCCCCCGTCCGCGCCGAGCAGGCCACGACCTCCACCCCGCTCCCCATGAGCTCAGCGGCCGCCCGGGCGGCCGGGGCCGGGTCCGCGAGGTCCGCCTTCGTCACGGCCACCACGCCGTCGCCGACGCCGAGGCCCGCGAGCACCGCCGCGTGCTCGACCGTCTGCGGCATCACGCCGTCGTCGGCGGCGACGACCATGAGCCAGAGGTCGATGCCGGTGGCCCCGGCGACCATCGTGCGCACGAAGCGCTCGTGACCGGGCACGTCGACGGCGGACAGCCGCCGGCCGCTCGGCAGCCGCAGCGGCGCGTAGCCGAGCTCGATCGAGATGCCGCGCGCCTTCTCCTCGGGCAGGCGGTCGGTGTCGACGCCGGTCAGGCAGGCGATCAGCGCCGTCTTGCCGTGGTCGATGTGACCCGCGGTGCCGAGGGTCAGCGGGCGCCCATCGCCGGTCATCCGCGCGCGGCGCGGACGGCCTCGGCGGCGAGGCCGGCCTCCTCGTCGGAGAGCGTGCGCACGTCGAGCAGGACGCGCCCGTCCTGGATGCGCGCGAGGACGGCCGGCTCGCCGACGCGCAGCGCGGCGGCGAGCGCGTCGGCGCCTGCGGGGCCGGGGTCGAGCGCGACGGCGGGGCCGGGGAGCTCGAGCAGCGGCAGCGCGCCGCCGCCGACCTTCGCCATGCTCTGCACGAGCGAGCCGCCGGTGCCGGCGGCGAGGCGGTGGGCACGGGCGCCGAGCGTGGCGTCGTCCGCGGTCAGCATGGTGAGGACCGGCAGCGCCCGGAGCGCGTGGTCGGGGTCGCGATACAGGCCGAGCGTCGCCTCCAGCGCGGCGAGCGAGAGCTTGTCGATGCGCACCGCGCGCGCGAGCGGGTGCCGGCGGCACGCGGCGACCGCCTCGCGCGCGCCGACCATCAGCCCGGCCTGCGGGCCGCCCAGGAGCTTGTCGCCGGAGAAGCACACCACCGCCGCGCCCGCGCGCACCGAGCGGCGGACCGGCGGCTCCTCGGCGAGGACCGCGACGTCCTCGGCCAGCGCACCGGAGCCCACGTCGTCGATGACCGGGACGCCGAGCCCGCACAGCGGCTCGATCTCGACGGACTCGACGAACCCGAGCGTGCGGAAGTTCGAGGGATGCGCGCGGAGGATCGCGCCGGTGTCCGGGCCGAGCGCGGCGCTGTAGTCGGCCAGGCGGGTGCGGTTCGTCGTGCCGACCTCGACGAGCCGCGCACCGGCCTGGGCGACCACCTCCGGGATGCGGAACGCACCGCCGATCTCGATGAGCTGGCCGCGCGAGACGACGAGCTCCCGGCCCTCGCCCGCGAGGGCCGCCGCGGCGAGCAGCGTCGCGGCCGCGCAGTTGTTGACCACGAGCGCAGCCTCGGCGCCGGTCAGCTCGCGCAGGAGCAGCTCGACGTGGACCTGGCGCGAGCCGCGCTCGCCGGTCTCGAGGTCGAGCTCGAGGTTGGCGTAGCCCTCGGCCGCCCGCGCCACGGCGGCGCGGGCCTCGGCCGCCAGCGGCGCGCGGCCGAGGTTCGTGTGGACGACGACGCCGGTCGCGTTGAGCACCCGGCGCAGCGACGGGCGCAGGCGATCGCGGGCCCGGGCGACCAGGTCGACGTCGTCCGCGGCGCCGGCCAGCAGCTCCTCGCGCCGCTCGGCCAGCTCCGCGCGCGCGACCGCCGTCGCGAGGCGGTCGACCGAGGGCAGCGCGCGCAAGCGCTCGCGGGCGCCGGGAGTCGGGGCGACGGGCTCGGCCATGGCGCGATGTTCCCACGCCCCCGCGATCAGGTTGCGAACCCTACCCCGCATCCATCGCGCGCCTCACGCGTTACAGCGTCCGGGGTTCCACCCCGGGGGGCATTTCGAGGCCCCGGCGGCACGCCGGCCGCCGGGGCCTCATCTTCGGCCGGGACCCGCCCGCGGGCCTGACGGAGCGGCGAAGGAGTCGAACCTTCCAGCCGGCGCGCAGCGCCGGCCCCCGGGTTTTGAAGACCCGTCGGGGCACCGGCCCCGGGCCGCTCCAGGGTTGGGAAGTATCGCGCTCGGCCCGGGAGCGGACGGCGTGGCTTGCATCGCCTCGGCCGCCGCGCGGATACTCGCGGCAGTTCACCACGAGGCCGCGCGCCCTCGCCGGCGCCAGCGCCAGTGCCCGATGAGGCTCGATGGCTCCCCTCGTCGACCGCGACGAGGCGCGGGCGGCCGGGAAGGAGGCTCCGCCCGATTCCGCGGGAGCCGATGCGGTCCCGGCCGTGCGACGCAGCGGCCGAAGGCCGGCGTGCGGTGCCCCGCAGCAGACAAGCCATCCCTGAGGGGACCCATCATGCGTACCAAGTTCAGCATTGCGGCCGTCCTGGCGGTGGTCCTGGTGATCGCCGGCGTGACGCTCGCGTCCGCGCGACCGACGAGCTCCGCGGCCGATCGTGCCGGCCGCGTCATCAAGCTCGTCACGGTGACGCCGGCGGACGGCATCCGCTTCATCGACCACGACCCCGCGGGACCGAGCCTCGGCGACGAGGAGGTCTTCACCGACGACGTCTACGACGAGTCCGGTCAGACGAAGCTCGGCGTCGACGGTGGCGTGTGCACGATCGTGCGACTGGAGGGCAAGAACATGGCCGTGGCGCAGTGCGTGGTCAGCCTGTCGCTCGCGCACGGCCAGGTCACCGCGCAGGGGCTGGTCACCTTCGACGTGACCTCGGACATCGCGCCGGCATTCGAGGTCGCGATCACCGGCGGGACCGGGGAGTTCGAGGGCGCCGGCGGCCACGTGACCGTCGAGGAGACGAGCGCGACCAGGGCGAACCTGACGCTTCACCTGATCCTCCCGGACAACGGCTGATCCTCTGGAGCGCCGTGGGCGGGCCGCGCCCGGCCGACGCC
>JAXDHC010000381.1:0-6054 GCA_034664705.1 Solirubrobacteraceae bacterium | reverse complement strand
GTCAACGGCCGCGTCGTGTGCGCCTGGGCGCAGGACGGCAGCTTCAAGGGCGGCTCGCTCGGCGAGCGCGGCGGCGAGACGATCGCCCGCACGATCGACCGCGCGGCCGGCCTGGGCGTGCCGGTCGTCGGCTTCCCGCACTCGGGCGGCGCCCGCCTGCAGGAGGGCGTCGGCGCGCTGCACGCCTACTCGCGGATCTTCCGCGCGCAGGCGATCGCCGGCGTGCCGCAGATCAGCGTGATCGGCGGTCCGTGCGCGGGTGGCGCCGCCTACTCGCCCGCCCTCGGCGATCTGACCGTCATGGCCGGCCCCGAGGCGCGCATGTTCCTCACCGGGCCGGGCGTCGTCGAGAAGGTCACGCGCGAGCGCGTGACGGCGATGGATCTCGGCGGCCCGAAGGTGCACTCGCGCAACGGCGTGGCCCATCTCGTCGCCGACGGCGACGTGCAGGCGGCCGAGATGGTGCGCTCGGCGCTGGCCCACCTGCCCTCGAAGGCCGGCGGCCCGCTGCCGCTGTACCCGCCGCAGGACCCCGCTGCAGGCGATCCCGGCGCCGTCCTGCCCGAGCGCGACCGCCAGGTCTACGACGTGCGCGACGTCATCGCCCGCATCGTCGACGCCGGCGCGCTGCTCGAGCTCGGCGCGCGGTGGGCGCGCAACCTCGTCGTGGGCTTCGCGTGCATCGAGGGCGGCCCGGTCGGCGTGATCGCCAACCAGCCCCGCCACCTCGGCGGCTGCCTCGACGCCGACGCCGCCCAGAAGGGCGCCTGGTTCGTCGACATGTGCGACCGCTTCGGGCTGCCGCTCGTCGTGCTCTCGGACACGCCGGGCTTCCTGCCGGGCGTCGCCCAGGAGAAGGCCGGCGTCATCCGCCACGGCGCCTCGCTGCTGCGCGCGTTCGGCGTCGCGACCACCCCGCGCGTAACCGTCACGCTGCGACAGGCGTATGGTGGAGCGCACATCGTGATGAACTCTCGCGACCTCGGAGCCGACCTGACGCTCGCCTGGCCCAACGCCAGGATCGGCGTCATGGGCGCCCCGCAGGCGGTCGAGCTCATCAACCGCCGCGAGATCGCGGCGGGGGCCGACGCGACGGCGCTGGCCGACGCCTACGCCGAGGATCACCTGCCCGTGCGCGTGGCCGCGGCGCGCGGCTTCATCGACGAGATCGTGGAGCCCTCCGAGACCCGCGAGCGGATCGCGTTCGCCCTGGAGGCCGCCCGGTGACACCCGCGGCGGCGGCGCGGCGCGAGGTTCAAACGCGCAACGCCACCGAGGAGGCCATCCTCGACGCCGCCCGTGACGCCCTCGCCGAGAAGGGCTTCGACGCACTGACGATGGACGCGATCGCCCGCAAGGCGTTCGTCAGCCGCACCGCCGTCTACTTCTACTTCCCGAACAAGCGCGCGGTCGTCGACCGCCTCATCCAGAACGCGTTCAGCGAGATGTACATCGCCGCCTCGCCGTATCTGGACGGCGAGGGCGACCCGCGCCGGGAGCTGCGCGCCGGCCTCTCCCGGGTCGTCGCGTCGGTGAACCGCCACGCCCGCGTCCTCCTGCTCGCCGCCCAGCTCTCGGGCGGTCGCGGCGAGCACCTGCCCGACGAGTGGGCGCCGTTCATCCGCCGCTTCGCCGAGCGTGCCGAGGCGCGCATCGCGCGCGACCAGGAGCGCGGCATCGCCCCCGCCGACATCTCGGCGAAGATCAGCTCGCAGGCGCTGCTCGCGATGGTCGAGAACCACATCGTCCGCGAGCTCGTCCTCGGCCACGGCGACGCGACCGAGTCCATCCGCGTGCTCGCCGAGCTGTGGTGGCGCGCCGCCTACTCGCAGCCCGACGACGTCGCCGCGTCGTCCGCGTCGGGCGCCGAGCCGGTGGCGGTGTCGCTCCCGGCTCCCGCCGCGGCGCCGGCGCCGGCTTCCTGAGCGCTGGGTCGCCTGGGCTCGGGGTGCTCGGGTGGCGCTCCGCTCGGCGCGTGGGCCCTACGAGCCGGCGGCAGCGCCCGACGCGGAGACCGCGCCGGCCTCGTCCGGAACCGCGGGTGCGGCGCCGACGGCGTGGAAGCCGCCGTCGACGTGGAGGATCTCGCCCGTGACGGCACGCGCCAGCGGCGACAGCAGGTAGAGCACGGCGTCGGCGACCGGCTCGGGGTCGCTCGTGTCCCAGCCGAGCGGCGCCTGGCGCTGCCAGGCGCCGGCGAGGACGTCGAAGCCCTCGATGTTGCTGGCGGCGACGGTCGTCAGCGGCCCCGCCGCGACGAGGTTCGAGCGCACGCCCCGTGGGCCGAGGTCGCGCGCGAGGTAGCGGTTGATGGACTCCAGCGCGGCCTTCGACACGCCCGCCCAGTCGTAGGCCGGCCAGGCGACCGTCGCGTCGAAATCCAGGCCGACGACCGCGCCGCCGGGCGCCTCGGCGCGCTCGAGCAGCGGCAGCAGCGAGGCGGCGAGCGCCTTGAGCGAGAACGCGCTCGTCTGGAAGGCCGCGATGGCCGACTCGCTGGGGGCCGTGAGGAACCGCCCGCCGAGCGCGTCGCCGGGCACGAACGCGATGGCGTGCACGAGGCCGTCGAGACGCCCCCAGCGGCCGTCGAGCTCGGTGGCGACGGCCTCGAGGTGGTCGGGATCGTTGACGTCGAGCTCGAGGACGTCGGGCTCGGTGGGCAGCCGGCGCGCGACGCGCTGCGTGATGCGCATCCCCCGGCCGAAGCCGGTCAGGACGAGCTCGGCGCCCTCCTCCTGCGCGCGACGCGCGATGGAGAAGGCGATCGAGCTCTCGGTGAGCACGCCGGTGACGAGGAGTTTGCGGCCTTCGAGAAGCATGTGGTCAGCCATACCGCGCTCCTCGCGCGCGGCTACACGCGTTCGACGCGCGGCGGTGCGAGTGTCGAACCGCTCGGCGGGGTAGGCGACCGCCGATGGACGAAGCGCTGATCACCCCCTACCGCGACGGGCCCCTGCTCGTGCGCGGCCCGTTCCGGATGGCCGACCAGGACGGCAACGAGATCGAGATCGGCCGCGAGACCGTCGCCCTGTGCCGGTGCGGCAAGTCGCGGCTGCGGCCGTTCTGCGACGGCACGCACAAGGTCATCCGCTTCAGCGCCCCGAGCGGCGTCGAGCGGCGCTGACGCCGCCGGCCCGGCGGCGCCGCCTCACCGGCGTGCGACGATCAGGCGACGGGCTCGGGCGCGGCGAGCGGCTCGCGCAGCGAGCTGCGCCCGGCCTCCCACGACTCGAGCAGGTGCGCGGCCCAGCGCGCCTCGACGACGACGAGCGCCTGGGCGCCCCACAGCACGTCGCCGCAGAGCTCCGGCTGCTGGCGCACGAGCCCGCCGGCCATGTCCACGGCGGCGATGTTCTCGTGCACGGCGTCGGCCTCCACGTGCTCGTCGAAGAACGCGGTGGCGTCCTCGTCCTGCTCGAGCCGCCGCAGGCCGGTCGCGTAGCGGCGGTTCGGGATCGACGAGGTCATCTCGAACAACGCCAGATGCCCGACGATCGCGCCGCGCCAGCGCCGGTGCAGGCCGAACAGCGACATGAGGTTCACGGTCGCGAGCGTGATGCCGGGGATGTGGTCGAGGTACGCCCCGTAGGTGTCGTCGAGCCCCAGGGAGCGCATGGCCCGGGCGAACAGCTCGGCGTGCACGCGCTCCGGGCGCCCGCCGCCGTACTCGTCGGCCTGGATCTCGACGAGCGCGGCCTTCGGCGGCCCGCTCAGGCGCGGCACCGCCCACGAGTGCGGGTCGGCCTCCTTGAGCTGGTAGGCGGAGCGGTGCACGGCGAACTCCAGGAACTGCTCCAAGGTGCCGACGCGCTCGAGGTGCTTCGACAACGACGGCCCCTCGTCGGCATCGGCGATCGCGCGGAGCGCGACGTCCATCTCCTCGGGCTCGGGCTCGGCCTCGACGAGGGGCACGGCCTCGCGCAGCGCACGGTCGAACTCCGCCTCGAGCGCGTTGCGCAGGTCGATCAGCGACGGCTCCCACTCCCAGCGGTCGTCCACGCCGTCGAGCCCGCGGTAGTGCAGCTCGTAGCAGAGGTAGAGCGACAGCTGCAGGTCCTCGTCGGCGAGCACGTCGGCCGCAGCGACGACCGGCGGTGGGGTGAGCGTGTGCGGCTCATCGCGCAGCGCGTCCAGCAGGAACGAGCTGATCTCGCCGCGTGGAGTCGGGAGGATCGGCATGCGGCGGGACCTTACCCGGGGGCCGGGGCCCACTATCCCGGTTGGCGCGACGTGGCCAGGAAGCGCTCGGCCAGCCACTCGACGAGGCCGTGGAGCCCCCGCTCGGCGGCCACCGCGCGCTGGCGCACCGCGCCGTTGTCGGCGGCGAGCTCGCGCGCGGCGCCCAGCTCGGCGGCGCACCCGAGCCGCGCGGCCACCGGCTCGAGCTCGTCCAGGAGCGCGTCCAGGCGCTCGCGCGCGGGGCGCGTCTCGCCCGTGACGAGATCGGCGAGCTGCGCGTCGGTGCCGTGGCGGCACGCGGCCCAGCGGTTCTCGGCGATGCGCCAGGTCGGCGCGACCTCGAGGCGCTCGCCGGCGTCGTGGCGCTCGGCGAGCCAGGCGACGAGCGCGTGCGCGACGGCGGCGACGGCCGCCGTGTCGGCCACCGTCGACTGGGCGTCGGGCACGCGCAGCTCCACCGTGCCGTAGCGCAGGTGCAGGCGCAGCTCGAACCACCACTGTCCCGGCTCGGGAACCGTGCCCGAGGCCCGTCCCCAGCGCAGATAGTCGGCGAGCGCGTCCCAGCTCGGGATCTCCGGCGGGACGCCCTGGCGCGGGAGGATGTCGGCGATCTTCGGGCGCACCGACGCCAGGCCGGTGTCGCGGCCGGCGTAATGGGGCGCGTTCGCGGCCAGCGCCGCGAGGTCCGGCAGATAGGAGCGCAGCGCGTTGTAGACGGCGAGCGCGCGGCCGGCGGGGCGCACGGCGACGTGGACGTGCAGCCCGAAGAGCAGCTGATGGCGGATCACGGCGCCGAACTCGTCCGCGAGCCGCTCGTAGCGGGGCGCCGGGTGGACGACGCCCTCGGGCGCGGCGAACGGGTGCGCCCCGGCGCCCGCGAGCCGCGCGTCGGGCGAGGCGGCGGCAGCCAGATCGGCCCGTGCGGCGGCCAGCGCGGCGGCGGCCTCGGGGACGGTCGCGGCCGGCGGCACGGCGATCTCGACCTGCGCCGCAGGCAGCTCGGGCTTGAAGCGCGGGTCGCCGCCCGTGGCCGCGAGGACCTCCGGCGCACGCGGCGCCAGGTCGAGCGAGTGCGCGTCGAGGAGCATGAGCTCCTCCTCGATCCCGACGGTCATCGGCGCGGGCTCCTCGAACGCCGCGCGCAGGGCCTCGGGCGTCAGCGCGGCGGGATGGGCGGCGGGGACCATGCGCCATGCCTACCAGGACGCGGCGCTCCTGACGCGCGAGTGCGCCGCGATCGCCGGCCCGCGCGAAGACGTGTTTGGCGCCGCCGACTGCGCGGAACATCCCTCGGCGATGCGCATCGTCACCCTCCCCGGCGTCTTCCGCCCCCATTCCGACACGTGGCTGCTGGCCGCCCACCTCCGCGAGCAGCTGCGCGCCGGCGCCGCCGTGCTCGACGTGTGCACGGGCAGCGGCGCGCTCGCGGTGACGGCCGCCCGCCACGGCGCCGGCGCGGTGACCGCGGTCGACGTCTCGCGACGTGCCGTGCTCACCGCGCGCATCAACGCCCGCCTGAACGGCGTGCGCGTCCGCGCCCTGCGCGGCGACCTCCTCGCCCCGGTGGGCGACGAGCGCTTCGACCTCATCGTCTCCAACCCGCCGTACGTGCCGGCCGAGGACGACGCGCTGCCCACGCGCGGTCCGCAGCGCGCGTGGGACGCCGGCACCGACGGTCGCGCGCTGCTCGACCGCCTCTGCGCCGCCGCGCCGGCCCACCTGCGCCCCGGCGGCGCCCTCCTGCTCGTGCACTCCTCGGTGTGCGGCCTGGATCCCACCGTCGAGCAGCTCGAGGCAGCGGGCCTGCGGGTCGACGTGCTCGACCGCCGGCGCGGCGCGTTCGGGCCGCTCCTCGCGGCGCGCGCGCCGCTGCTC
>JAXDHC010000380.1:0-3812 GCA_034664705.1 Solirubrobacteraceae bacterium | reverse complement strand
GACCTCTGCGCGCGGATCCTGTCCGACCACGCGGCCGTCGACATGCTCGTCAACAACGCGGGGCGCTCGATCCGCCGGTCCGTCGCGCTCAGCGAGGACCGCTTCCACGACTACGAGCGCACGATGCAGCTGAACTACTTCGGCGCCATCAAGCTCGTCATGGGGCTGCTCCCGCACATGCGCCAGCGCGGCTTCGGCCACGTCGTGAACATCTCCTCGATCGGCGTGCAGACCAACCCGCCGCGCTTCAGCGCGTACGTCGCCTCGAAGGCCGCGCTGGACGCGTGGACGCGCGTCGTGAGCTCCGAGGTCCTCGGCGACGGCATCACGTTCACGACGATCCACATGCCGCTCGTGCGCACGCCGATGATCGCGCCGACGAAGCTCTACGACTCCTTCCCGACGATCTCGCCGGACGAGGCCGCGGACCTCATCTGCGAGGCGATCCGCGCCAGGCCCAAGCAGATCAACACGCGCCTGGGCACCTTCGGCGAGGTCGCCTACGCGCTCGCGCCCAAGGCCGTCGACCAGATCCTCCACATCGCCTACAGGGTCTTCCCCGACTCGGCCGCGGCGCGCGGCGAGAAGGACCCCGAGGAGCACACCAGCATCGAACAGCTGGCGATGGCCACGCTCATGAAGGGCGTGCACTGGTAGCGCCGCTCCGGGCCGGCGACCGCGGGGTCAGCCGGCGCTCATGAACACCTGGAACGCCGCCTGGTCGCCGACGACCTCGCTGGCGACGATGCGGCCGCCGCGGACCGTGAGGTGCTCGGCGACGCGCACGCGTGCGAAGCCGTTCACGGCCTCGTAGAGCTGGAACGCGTCCTCGCCGTCGTACGCCTCGGCCTGCATCGTCGTCGTCGCCCGGGCCGGCCAGTCGCCGGCGCCCAGGAACGCCTCGCGGCCCTCGATGCGCGCCGGGCCGGAGACGAAGACGAAGCGCTCGTCCATCAGCGCCCGCAGCGCGTCGGCCCCGCGGCGGTGGGTCCAGGCATCGAAGTACGCCCGCGCCACGCGAGCGGTGTCCTCCGTGCTCACGCGGTCGAAGGCTACAGGCGGAAGACGGGCACGAGGCGCTTCTCGTGCTCGCCCTCGATGCGGGCGATGACCTCGATGTGCTCGGCCAGCGGCGTGCCGCGCAGCTTCGCGCCGAGGCCCTCGTCGACCTGGAAGATGCCGGCGCTGTTGGACATCTCGATCTCCACGCGGATCGCCTTGTCGGTGCCCGCCACGATCCGCACCTCGTCGATCGCGTAGGCCGAGATCGAGTGGATGTCGAGGCGGCCGGCCTCGAACTCGACGCGCGAGCGCCCCTTCGCCATGTCCAGCGCGTCGGCGACACGGACGATCGAGCCCTCGATCGTCAGCGGCCGGCCCGTCGAGCGGTGCGAGATGACGCCGTGCATGGCCTCGGCGACGACGACCGACCGCTCCGGCTCGGGGTAGATGTCGGCGAGGAGCCCGTTGAGCTTGTCGGCGGTCAGGAACAGCGAGTAGCTCTCGTGGTCGGTCCGGTGGATCGACATGCCGACGCAGTGGAAGAGGGCCGCGGCGGCGATCACCACCTCCGCGTCGCGCTCGGACATCCCATGGTCGGAGACCATCGCCGGCACGATGCCCCGGCGGAACAGCAGCCGCGCGATGCGCAGCGAGATGTTCGTGACGATCTGGATGTGCACCCACGAGTGGTCGGTGAGCGCGAGGCGCGCGGCGTTGATCCCGGCGACGTGCCACCACGCCTTGACCTGCGGGTCGGCGTTGACCGCCTCGAAGAGCTGCTCGAGGCGGCGGTTGCCGCGCGTCGGCGCGCGGATCCGGACGGCGGCGATCGCCTCGGCCGGCGACGGCGGACGGGCTTCGGCCTCCATCGAGGCCAGACTACTCAAGCGGCAGGCGACTCTTCCCGTCGGCGATCGCGGCGCTCGTGCCGCTCCTCCCCGGCGAGGACGGGCTGAGCCTGTGCCTGCGCCTCGACGGCGTCACGTCGCGGCCGCGCCTCGTGCTCTACTCCGCCTTCGCCGACGATCTCCTGACCGTGCTCGCCGCCGTCGCCGGGGCCGACGCGCTCGTGCCGAAGGCGGCCGATCCCGACGAGCTGCTCGCGGTGCTGCTCGCGCTCGCCGGCGGCGGCGAGCCGCTCCTGCACCCCACCGCCCCGGCGCTGCGGACGGTCAGCGCCGCCCTCGATCCCGATGACCTCCCGATCCTCGGGATGCTCGTCCACGGCACACGCCCTGCCGACGTCGCCACCACGCTCGGCATCGGCGCCGACGCGCTGCGCGCCCGCCGCTGGGCGATCCTGCGCCGCCTCACGCCCCGCCGCGCGAGCCGGGCCGAGCCGCACGCCGGTCGCTACCGTCAGGTCGTCTGACGTCGGTACCGAGATCCATCAGCCCGCGCTGGGCGACCACGGGCGTGTTCTTCATCAACGGCGCCGTGGTCGGCACCTGGGTTGCGCAGATCCCGTGGATCCAGGAGCGCTTCGACCTGTCCAAGAGCGCGATGGGGCTGATCATCGTCGGCATGTCGCTCGCCGTCGTCCTGGCCCTCCCGCTCGCGGGCCAGGCCGTCGTGCGGCACGGCTCGGAGCGGGTGACGTGGGTCGGCGGCATCGCCTGCGCGCTCGCGGTCAACCTCGTCGTGCTGGCCCCCCATCCGCTGCTCGTGGCCGCCGGGCTGTTCGTGCTGGGCGCGTCGAGCGCGACGATGGACGTGGCCATGAACAGCCACGGCGTGGGCGTCGAGCAGAGGCTCGACCGGCCGATCATGTCCTCGCTGCACGCCGGCTGGTCGTTCGGCGGCATGATCGGGGCCTCGCTGGCCGCCCTGCTGGCCGCGCTGGGCCTCGACGCCCGGGCCGCGGTGCCGATCGCGTCGGTGCTGCTGCTCGCCGCCCTCGTCGCGTTCGGCCGGCGCATCGGCCACGGCTCCGCGGCCGCCGGTGAGGACACGCCGCGCTTCACGCTGCCCCCGCGCGGCGTGCTGCTGCTGGCGATCCTGTGCCTGCTGGTGATGATCACGGAGGGCGCGATGGCCGACTGGGGCGGGCTGTACCTGCGCACGGACCTGGGGACCGACGCCGCGCTCGCCGCGCTCGCGTTCGCCTTCTTCACCGCGGGCATGACCACGGGGCGCGTCTTCGGCGACTGGGTCAACCGCCACGTGGGGCCGGTCGCGCTGCTGCGCTGGGGCGCGCTCCTCACCGGCATCCCGCTGGCGGCCATGCTGCTGATCGGCGCCCCGGCGGCCGCGCTCGCGGGCCTCTTCGCGATCGGCCTGGGCGTCGCGAACGGCGTGCCGCTCATGTTCAGCGCGGCCGGCCGCCAGCCCGACGCGCCGCCCGGCGCGAGCATCGCCGCGGTGTCGTCGATGGGCTCGCTGGGCTTCCTCGCCGGCCCGCCGTTCATCGGCTTCCTCGCCGACGCGATCTCGCTGCCGTGGGCGCTGTCCACGCTGATCGTCGGCGCCGTCGTGGTCTTCGCGCTCGCCCGGCGCGCGGCCGGCGACACGCTGGCCGAGCCCGAGCCGGCCCGCGCGACGGCCCAGGTGTAGGCCCGGGCCGTCAGCGCCCGGGCGTCCAGCGCGCGACCAACGCGGTCCGGCGGGCGGTCCGCTCGGTCGCGTCCTCGTGGCGGTCCGCGCTCGCCAGCACCGTCGCGATGGCGCGCGTGGCGAGGATCCGGGCCGGCTCGGGCTCCCAGCGCCGGCTCGCGTGGCCGACCCATGGCAACGTGGTCAGGTCGGTCGCCTCGCCGCGGATGAGGTCGGCCAGCGTCCGGCCGCAGAGGTTGGATGCGACGACCCCGTGG
>JAXDHC010000379.1:0-3225 GCA_034664705.1 Solirubrobacteraceae bacterium | reverse complement strand
GACCCGATCGCCGCGCCGGCGGACACCCGCAGCTCGTCGATTCGGGCCGGTCACGCGGGTCGACTCACTCGCGGCTCCGCGCGTCCGCACCGGGGAGGCACGTCCCGCGCACTGCCGGCTGGGCGATGAGCGCTAAGGGCTTAGGACCCCGTGTCAGATCGGGGTGAGCGGAGGACCGAGAACCTCCATGCCCGCGTCGCTCGCGAGCGCCTTGAAGGCTTCTGCCATCCGCGTGTCCTCTGGGAGCTCCGCGGAACGCTCGAAGAAGCGCTCCATGCTGCGCGACGCCGGCGTGAAGACGAACAGAATGCGGGCATGACCATCTCCCGCGTTCTGCCATGTGTGCGGGACGCCCCTCGGTATGAACACACATGAGCCGGCGGGCGCCGAGTGGTCGGTCTCATCCAGCCTGAAGCGAAGCCGGCCTTCGAGCACGTACATGAACTCGTCCTCGTTGACGTGCAGGTGAAGGGGCGGGCCCTCTCCCGGTGCGGCGGTGCTCTCCCACGCGGTCAGTGCTCCCCCGGTGTGCCCGCTGCGGGCCTTGTAGGTCAGCCCTCCGCCGGCAGGGTTCGCGACCGTTTGACCGTCGCCTGGACCCGTGACGATCACGCGCGCCTGTTCATCCATGGGCATCCCCGGAGCAGGATCATCGTTCACCGCGTCGGCGACGCCACATCGGGGCCAGCGGCCCCACAAGGCTCTGCTGCGCGGAGGGGACCTCGGGCGACACCGGTTCCTCGTTTCCTGCCAGGACGGTGGACCGGTCGTCGCTGGCGGGATACGCGATCCGGCGCGGCCGCGCGTGGCCGACGCGGTTCTGGCCTGCGTGCGCAATCCCCGCGCCGAGGTCCAGGTGGGCGGCAGCGCCGTGGTGTTCAACGTTCTGACGACCCTTGCCCGGCCGCTTTCGGATGTCGTGCTGGCGACGTACGGGGTCGCCGGCCAGAAGCGTCCGGAGCGCGCCGCCGAGCCGGGGATGCTGTGGGAGCCGTCTGGCGAGGGCCGCGAGACCGGCACCGTCGCCGGCCGCCGAAGCGTGTGGACCGCCGCGCGCCTGGCGGCGGGCGTGCCGCTCGATCTGGCGGAGGCGATTCCGGGCCTTCGCGGTGTCGTGCGGCGCCTGCGCTGACGGCCGCGCTGACGGCGACCCGCCACCGACGGACGAAGCGTCCCTAGCGGGCGGTGCGGCAGTGCATGCGCGCCCGCTGTGCCGGGGCTGATACGCGCCCGACCCTGACGGCAACGCCGAACGCCAGGACGGACGATGAGCTGCCGTCTCGCGACGTCCTGGGCGGCGCCTACGCGCTGCCGCGGATCGCCGCCGAAACGGGGCGGTCGCGGAATAGCCGCATGTGCTCGGCCAAGCCATCCGGAACACGGACGCTTCTCGAAGGGCAGGTCGCGTCGAGAGGACGCCGGCGGTCAGAGCCGGCGGTCCGCGGCGGCGTTGCGGTCACGGTCGGGCATGAGCGCGAAGGCGAGCGCCAGGACGGTCAGCCCGATGTGCAGCACGTTGTCGGCCGGGTTGACGGGGAAGAGCCCGAGCACGGTGTCGCCGTCGAAGAGCCCGATCAGGGTCACAACCCCGTAGGTGACGCCGAAGATGAGGCAGACGGTTCGCGCGGTGCCCGGCCGGCGGGCGCCCGCGAGCAACAGCAGCCCGCTGGCGATGTGGACGAGGTTGTGGATGCCGTTGACCTCGAAGCCGATCAGCGATCCGCCGTCGATCTGCGAGCCCGTGTCGAATGACGCGTCGGCGACGAAGCCGAGGAGGCCGACGAGGACGAGCGTCGCGCCGCCGACCAGGGCGAACAGCTGCGCGGGCGCGCGCTCGCCGTGGGCGCCTCGGGTGGACGATGCGGCGGGTGTAGGGGTGCTCATGGCTTGCTCCTTGGTCGGGACGGAGCAGTGCTTTGCCCTGCGGCGTGCGGGGCCGAACTGGCGCGACCGCCGCCCCGTTGACTTCCAACGGCAGGGGGGCGGTGCGACCGCCGCGGTACGGCGCATCATCCCGGCGTCGCGGGTACGCGTACCTCTGACGTGCCCCCTGCCTCCCCCGGTCCCCTGCAGGAGTCCTATCGGACCTGCCGGCGCCTCCAGCGCCGTCACGATCCGACGTACTGGTGCGCGACGGCCTGCCTCCCTCGCGACATCCGGCCTGCGGTGCACGCGCTGTACGGCTTCGTGCGCGGTGCGGATGAGATCGTCGACGGCCCGCGTCGCCTGCCCGGCGGCGCTGCCCGCCGCGCCGCTCTGGACCTCTGGGCGGCTGAGCTTGCGCGAGGCATGGAGGCCGGCCGCTCCGAGCACCCCGTGATCGCTGCGCTCGTCGACGCCGGCCGTCGCCACCGGCTGCCGTTGCACCTCCTCGACTCCTACATGGCCTCGATGCGGGTGGATTGCGACGAGCCTGTGCGCATATCGAGCGAGGCGGATCTCGACCGCTATATGGACGGCAGCGCGGCCACCGTCGGCCGGATCATGGCATCGCTGCTGCAGGCGCCCGGTGACCTGCACGAGCACGTCGCCCGCTTGGGCGTCGCCTTCCAGCTCACGAACTTCGTCCGTGACGTGGCGCTCGACTGGGAGCTCGACCGCATCTACCTGCCCGGCCTGACCGAGGACGATCTGCGCAGCGGGCGCGCGACCGCCGCGCTGCGCGAGCGCGTCGCCCGCCATGTCGCGCGCGCCCGCGGCCTCTTCGCGGAGACCGCACCCGTGACCGACGCCCTCACGCCGACCATGCGTTCGGGCGTCAGGGTCGCGCGCGGCGTCTACGCCCGCGTGCTCGACCGCGTCGAGCGAAACCGCTTCGACGTCGTCGGCGCGCGCGCGGCCCTCGCGCCGTGGGAGGGCGCTCGTGCCGCCGCGGGGGCGCTGCTCGTGCGATGACGGTCCGCGCGACGAGCCGCGGGGCCGAGCGGACGCCGCTGCACGGCACGCGCGTCGACGTGCTCGTGTGCGGCGCGAGCTTCGCCGGCCTGGCGGTCGCTCGCGAGCTCGCGCGCACGGGCGCGGACGTGCTCGTCGTCGACCGCTACGAGATCGGCGAGCGCGCGACGTCCGCGTGCGCGGCCCCGACCCCATGGCTCCATGCCATGGGTGTCGCCGCGAGCATCCGCCAGGAGGTCCCGGCGATGACGTTCACCACTCCGCACGGCACCGTTCGCTGCCGCCTGCCGTGGAGCTGGTCGGCGTTCGACTACCGAGCGCTGTGCAGCG
>JAXDHC010000378.1:0-3271 GCA_034664705.1 Solirubrobacteraceae bacterium | reverse complement strand
AGGCGAACACGTGCGCGTAGACGGTGTCGACCAGCGTGCCGTCGAGGTCGAAGATGAGGGCGGGCATCGGCTGGAGCCTAGAGCGGTGCCCGCTGACCCGTGGCCCGCCGCGCTATGCCGGCGTGGCCGCGTGCGCCGTCTCGGCGAGGACCGCGTCCAGCGACGCCCGCACGCCGCGCGGGAGCACGATCACCGGGCAGCGCGCCTCGCGCATCACCCGCCGCGACACGCTGCCCGGGAGCACCGCCCGCAGCGGCCCGTAGCCGCGCGAGCCGAGGACGAGCACGTCGACCCGCTCGGATGCGGCGATCAGCCCGTCCGCGGGATCGCCCGTGACCGCCCTCCACGGCGACGTCGCCGTCGTGCGCGGCCAGAGCGCGGTGGATCTCCTCCTCCACCCGTCCGCGACGTCGCGCAGGTCGTCGTCGCCGCCGCTCATCACGGTGATGACGCGCAGGGCCGCGCGGGCCCGGCGCGCGAGGGCGTAGCCGTCGGCGAGCGCGCGGCGCGCCCCCGCGCCGTCGACGTCGCCGACGCAGGCCGGCGCCCGGCGTCCAGCTGGGCGGCACGGCGGCGACCGGGCACGGGAGGCCGTGCAGGAGGCTCGTGGGGGAGCCGCCGAGCCGGCCCTCCGCCGCGGCCCGGCCCGCGCCGACCACGACGAGGCCGGCCTGCTCCTCCTCGCCGATCGCACCCTCGCCGAGGACTGCTCCGCGGCGATGGACGAGACGCCTTCGCCATCGCGGCGCGGAAGTCCAGGGCACCGTGCGCCGCCCGCTGCGGAGTCGTGGCCGCCGAGGATGGGCCTGGTCATGGCGAACGCTCCTGGGTGGCGGACACCGGGGGAGATAGGCGCGGCGGTCCGCCGGCAAGCGGCCTGGTGCGCCGCGGCGGCGTGAGCGGGTACCACCTGCGTGCCGTGAACAGGCCGACCTCCAGGGAGCGTCCGGCGGCGGACGGCGCGGCGCCCACCCCGCCGCCCGGCGCCGCCGACCCCTCCGGCGGCGACGTGGAGGGCCCTCCCGGGCCCGCCGGGCCGCGCCACGGGCACGCGAAGACCGCCGGGATGGCGCTCCTGACGCTCGGCGCCCTCGGCGTCGTCTTCGGCGACATCGGGACGAGCCCGCTCTACGCGCTCCAGGCCGTCTTCTCCCGGCGGCACGGCGCCGTGCGCCCCGATGAGGCCGGCGTCTACGGCGTGATCTCGCTCGTCTTCTGGGCGATCACGATCATCGTGTCGCTCAAGTACGTGACGTTCGTCATGCGCGCCGACAACGACGGCGAGGGCGGCATCATGGCGCTGATCGCGCGCGTCCAGGACGTGCGGCTGCGCCGGCGCTTCGCCAAGGTCGCCCTGGTGGCGCTCGGCATCTTCGGCGCCTCGCTGTTCTACGGCGACGGGATGATCACGCCGGCGATCTCGGTCCTGTCGGCCGTCGAGGGCCTGAAGGTCGCGTCGCCGGGGCTGCAGGCGCTCGTCATCCCGATCACGCTGGCGATCCTCGCGGTGCTGTTCGCGATCCAGCGGTTCGGCACCGGCGCGGTGGGCCGGCTGTTCGGGCCGGTGATGGGCGTCTGGTTCGCCGTCCTCGCGGTGGCGGGCCTGCACGAGGTGCTCCGCGAGCCCGGGATCCTCCGCGCCGTCTCGCCGACGTACGGCCTGACGTTCCTCGTCGAGCACGGCGGCGTCGCCTTCGCCGCGCTCGGGTCCGTCGTGCTGACGGTGACGGGCGCGGAGGCGCTGTACGCCGACATGGGGCACTTCGGCCGCTCGCCGATCCGCCGGGCGTGGTTCGCGATCGTGTTCCCGGCGCTGATCCTCAACTACATGGGCCAGGGCGCGCTGATCCTGCGCGACCCGGCGGCGATCGCCAACCCGTTCTTCCTGCTCTTCCCCGGCTGGGCGCGGATGCCGATGGTCGTGCTCGCGACCATGGCCACGGTCATCGCGTCGCAGGCCGTCATCTCCGGCGCCTTCTCGGTCACGCGCCAGGCGGTCCAGCTGGGCTTCCTGCCGCGCCTGACCGTGCTGCACACGTCGCGCAGCGCGGTGGGCCAGGTGTACGTGCCGGCCGTGAACTGGGGGATCTTCGTGGCCGTCGTCGCCCTCGTGGTCGGCTTCGGGTCCTCCGAGCACCTGGCCTCCGCCTACGGCATCGCGGTGACCGGCACCCTGGCGATCGACACGATCCTGTTCTTCGTCGTCGTCCACGTGCTGTGGAAGAAGCCCCTGTGGATGGTCGCCGCCGGCACGGCGTTCTTCCTGACCGTCGACCTGACGTTCTTCGCCGCGAACATCCCGAAGGTCGTGCACGGCGGCTGGTTCCCGCTCGTCATCGCGCTCGTGATCTTCGTCGTCCTGACGACCTGGCAGCGGGGCCGCGAGATCGTCACGGGCAGGCGCACGGAGGAGGAGGGGCCGCTGCGGCACTTCGTCGAGGAGATCCGCGACGTGCAGCCGCCCGTCTACCGCGCGCCCCGCACAGGCGTGTTCCTCAACGCGCGGATCGAGACGACGCCGCTCGCCCTGCGGGCCAACGTCGAGCACAACCACACCGTCCACGAGAGCGTGATCATCGTCTCCGTGCAGACCTTGAGCGTCCCCTACGTCCACGCGGACGCCCGGGTGACGGTCGACGACCTCGGCTATCGCGACGACGGCATCACGCACGTGACGGCGCGCTTCGGCTACCAGGACACGATCGATATCCCGCGGACGCTGCGGCTCGCGCGCGACCGGTTCGAGGGCGACATGGACCTCGACGAGGCCTCCTACTTCCTCTCGCGGATCACGATCGTCCCGACGAGCGCGCCGGGCATGCGCATGTGGCGCAAGCGGCTCTTCGTCGTCATCGCGCGCAACGCGTCCAACCCCGTGCCGTACTTCGGCCTGCCCGACGACCGGACCGTCGTGCTCGGGTCGAACATCGAGCTCTGACGCGCGACGTCGCGTCAGGGCGCGTCGTACTCCGCGACCAGGCGCTTCGGCGCGCGGACGCGCCAGGCCTCCTCCAGCAGCTCCGCGAGCTCCGTGGGGTCCACCCGCTCGAGGCGGACGAGGACGTACGGGTGGCCGTCGTAGTGGGGCGTGGAGAAGAACACGTCCGGGGCGCCCTGCAGCAGCGCCTCGCGCTCGCCGAGGTCGCTGACGCGCAGGACGAGCGCGGCCGGCTCGCTGCGCAGGCGGCACATCCCCTTGCCGCGGACGCGAAGCGCCGGCGTCCCGAAGGACGTGCCGACCTCCACGCCGGGCAGGCGCGTGCCGATGGCC
>JAXDHC010000377.1:0-3868 GCA_034664705.1 Solirubrobacteraceae bacterium | reverse complement strand
CATGCGCTGGTAGAAGGACGACACGTCCAGCAGCGTGAGGCTGTTCTGGATGACGCCGAGCAGCACGACGCCCAGGAAGCTGCCGAACATCGTGCCGCGGCCGCCGAGCAGCGAGCAGCCGCCGATCACGGCCGCGGCGATCGCGTCGAGCTCGAGGCCCTGACCCGAGGCCGCGTCGCCGGCGCCGAGCCGCGCGAGGAGCAGCAGGCCGGCCAGGCCGCACAGCATCCCGCTGAGCGCGAAGAGCGTGATCTTCACGCCCCGCACCGGCACGCCGGACATGTACGCCGCATCCTCGTTGGACCCGACCGCGTACGCGCTGCGGCCGAGCCGCGTGAAGTTGAGGATGACCGCGCCGATGACGAGCGCCACGATGAAGAACCAGAACGTCACGGGGATCGACAGGAACGTCGCCGTGTCCAGGCCCTGCAGGCGGTTGCCGACCGGCACGGGGCGCTGCCCCGTCTCCAGCAGCGAGACGGCCTGCAGCACGCTCAGCAGGCCCAGCGTGAGGATGAACGGCTGCACCCGCGTGAGGACGACGATGACCGCGACGAACGCGCTGATCAGCGCCGCCACCGCCAGCATCGCGATGGTCGCCCCGATGTCGCTCGCGCCGCCGTTGATGAGCTTCGCGCCGACGATCGCGGCCAGGGTCGCGTTCGCGCCGACCGAGAGGTCGAGCTGCCCGGCCACGAGGAGCAGGGTCATGCCGACCGTCAGCAGGCCCAGCACCGCGACGCTGCTCAGCAGCACCTGCATGTTGCGCTGGGTGAAGTAGAGGTCCGTCTGCGAGGCCGCGTACAGGCTCAGCGCCACGATGGCGATGAGCAGCGGTATGTAGGTCCACGTGTTGTCCGAGCGCCGGAACCGGTGCAGCAGCGTGCGTGCCGCGCTGTCGCGCGACGGCGACGTCGCCACCGCTCCCTCGTCAACCGTCGTGCTCATGCCGCAACGACCCCCTCGTCGTTCGTGCCGTACTGGAGCGCGTAGAGCCGCTCCTCAGAGATCTGCCCACCGGTGAGCTCGCCGGCCACGCGTCCGCGGCGCAGGCACAGGACGCGGTCGGCGACGAGCTTCACCTCCTCGAAGTCGGAGGTGAGGATGACCACGGCCATCCCCTCGGAGGCGAGGTTGCGCAGCAGCGTATAGATCTCGATCCGGCTTCCGATGTCGATGCCCTCGGTCGGTCCGTCGAGGACGAGCGCGCGCACGCCAACGTTCAGCCAGCGCCCGAGGAGCGCCTTCTGCTGGTTGCCGCCGGACAGCAGCCGGGCTGGCTGGTGGATGGAGGGCGTCTTCACGCGCAGCCGCTCCACCATCGCGCGGGCGTCGCGCTGGCGCCGGCGCGGCCGGCTCAGCGGGCTGCGGTCCATGGCGAGGCGCCCGAGGCCGATGTTGTCGCTGACGGTGAGCGCCCCGAGGACGCCTTCGCGCTTGCGGTCCTCGGGCAGGAAGGCGATGCCCTGGCGGACCGCGTGCGCGGGGCCGCGGAGGCGGCCGCCGCCGGGGGTGCGCACCTCGCCGTGCTCCGGGCGGTCGACGCCCACGAGAGCGCGCGCGAGCTCGCGCCGGCCCGAGCCGATCCCGCCGGTGATCGCCAGGACCTCCCCGGCGTGGACGCGCAGCGAGACGCCGTGGAGGTTCGGCCGGCGGTGGACGTCCTCAACCTCGAGCAGGACGTCGGTCCCGCGCCGCCCGCTGTCCTCGAGCCCGATCTCCTCGGGCGAGCGCCCGAGGAGCAGCCGCACGAGCTCGTCCATGCTGAGCCCGGCCACCGGCCGCGTCTCCACGTGGCGCCCGTCGCGCAGCACCGTGATGACGTCGGCGATCTGGAAGATCTCCTCGAGGTGGTGGGAGACGTACAGGAAGCTCACGCCGCGCCGGCGCAGCCGGTCGATCGACTGGAAGAGCGTCTGCACGTCGGCGCCGCCGAGCGCGGCCGTCGGCTCGTCCATGATCACCAGGCGCGCGTTGGCCGACAGCGCCCGGGCGATCTCGACGAGCTGCGTCTGGACCGCCGAGAGCCCGCGCATCCGCTCGCGTGGGTCGAGGTGCTCCAGGCCGACCTCCGCCAGGCGGCGCCGCGCCTCCCGGTGCATCGCCGCGTGGTCGACGGGCCCGAGCCGGCCCCAGCGCTTCGGCGGGCGGCCGAGCATCACGTTCTCGCCGACCGAGATGTCGGCGCACACCAGGCGCTCCTGCGGCACGAGCCGGATCCCGAGGCTGCGCGCGAGGCGCGGCGTGAGCGCCGGCAGGAGCGTGCCGTCGATCTCGACGCCGCCCGCGCTGGGCCGGTTGGTCCCCGCGATCAGCGAGATCAGGGTGGACTTGCCCGCCCCGTTCTCGCCGACCAGCGCGTGGACCTGCCCGACCTCGACGTCGAAGGAGACGTCCATGAGCGCCCGGACGCCCGGGTACTCCTTCGAGAGCCGCCGGACGCCCACGGCCACCGCGGGCGGCGGCGTCGCCTCGGAGCTGTCGCCTGATCCCGCCATCGCGGACATCGACCGAGTCCCGCGACCGGCTAGGCGCCGAACGGGATCTGCTTCGCGAACTCCTGGTAGCCGGGAGGCGGCAGCTGATCGATGTTCTTCCCGGTCGCCATCTCCTGACGGATGTTGATGACGGTCGGCTCGGAGGTCCCGGCCTTGACGGTGTAGCCCTCCTGGCCCAGGTTGGCGTCGGTCGGCGCCTCGTCCTTCTCGATCTTGTTGCGGAGGATGTTCGTGCAGACGATCCCCTCCGAGCCCGGCGAGTACCAGCGCGCGGCCTTGAGGTAGGCGCCGTCGTCGCGCTTGAGCCACTCGGCCGAGCGGTCGTTGATGTCGGACGTGATGTGGACGATGTCCTTGCGGCCTTGGCGCTGGAGCTCCTGCGCGATGGCCACTCCCATCTCGGCCGCGTAGTCGATGATGACCTTCGCCTTGGGGTTCGCGGCGAGCATCGGGCGCAGCGCCTTGAGCGCGCCGTCGGCGGTGTAGAAGCCCTGCTGGGACGCGGCGATCTTGAGGCCGGGCGCTCCCTTGAGGGCGGCGCGCAGGCCCTGCTTGAAGCCCTCCGTGAACGGCTGGGCGTCGAGGCCCGTGATCTCGAGGATGTCGCCCTCCTCGATGCCCTGGTCCTTGGCGATGAAGTCGACGGTCAGCTGGCCGCCGCGATCGGTCTCGAGCTGCGTGGCGGCGTAGTACACCGAGTCGGCCTCCTTGGAGACCGGGAACCAGATCGTCGTGACGACGGGGATGCCGGCGCGCGACGCCGCCTGGGCGGCGCGGGCGGCGCCGTCGGCCGAGGCGGCGAGGACGATGAGGCCGTCGGGCTGGCGGGCGATCAGCTGGCGGATGTTGTCGACCTCCTGCTGCGCGTCGAAGCCCGCCTGCGCGCCGATGAACTTGTAGGACGTGCCGGCGAGCGCCTTGAGGCAGCCCTCCGCCAGGTCCTGGTCGAACGTGTTCAGGCCGTTGAGCGAGAGGGCGATCGTCTTGCCCTCGCCCGGCTTGCCGCCGCTGTCGGCGGCGCCGGCGCCGCTCGCCGCGGGCTCGTCGCTGCCACCGCAGCCGACGAGGCCGCCGAGCAGCGTCGCGCCGAGCAGCGCGCCGCCGCCCGCGCGCAGGACGTTCCGCCGCGACACGGGCCGTGTCAACCACGTCAACGTCCGGCAGTCGATTTCCCAGACACGACTCTCGCGCATGTGCTTCGTTCTCCTCGCAATCGGTGACCGTCGTTTTGGCCCCGCTCTCGGTGCGTATGCTTAGTGCGCTCAGGCGGCCGGTGTCAAGTCTGAGGGGATACGAAGTTCCGTAAACGGATACGCATATGCGCTGAGCGGATACTAAGCTGGCGCGAACGACACCGCCGGCGACGCATC
>JAXDHC010000376.1:0-6101 GCA_034664705.1 Solirubrobacteraceae bacterium | reverse complement strand
ACCGGCTCGAGCTCCGAGGCGGCCTCGACCGCGACGTCGGCGAGGTCGGTGGGGCTGCGGGGCGGCTCGCGGCCGACGTCGGCGCGGGCGAGCAGCAGCAGGTCGCCGACGAGGCGGCGCATCCGCTGCGAGGAGCGCAGCGCCGACCGCGCCGCCTCGCCGCGCTCGCCGTCGAGCACCTCGGCGAGCAGCTCGAGGTTCGCGAGGATGCTCGTCAGCGGCGTGCGCAGCTCGTGGGACGCGTCGGCGACGAACTGGCGCTGGCGGGCGAGGGCCTCCTCGCTCTCGGTCCGCGACGCCTCCAGGGCGTCGAGCATCTGCTGCAGCGTCCGCCCGAGCTCGGCGACCTCGTCGTCCGCGCGCGACTGGGGCAGCGACCGCCCGGGGTCGCGCGTCTCGGCGATGTCGCGGGCGCCCGCGGTCAGCGCCGCGATCGGGCTCATCGCGCGCCGCCCGACCATCAGGCCGCCGAGCAGCGCCAGCAGCGTGCCGCCGCAGACGCCGGCGCCGAGGAACAGCCGGATGCGGCTCACCGTGTTCTCGACGACCGACACCGGACGCCCGTACTGGATGATCAGCGGCAGGATGGCCGGCGTGCGGCGCACGGGCACGCCGCGGCGGCGCGTCTCGACGCGGTAGCCGGCGGTCTCCGCCGTGCGCGGCAGGAGGATGCCGAAGTTCGGCGCCTTCTTGGTCTGGTCGAGGATCCGCCCGTCGCGCTGGACGATCCGGATCGCCGCGCCGGTCGAGGCCGCGTAGACGTCGAGGTCCGGGCCGCCGAGGCGGATGTCCCCGGTCAGCGGGTTGGTCCGCGGCTGGAAGCGGTCGCTGAGGTCGTCGACGGCCGCGGCCAGCTGGTTGTTGAAGTCCGAGCGCACGCGCGCCGCCGTCACCTGCCCGATCACGATCGCGAACGCGGCGAGGATCACGAACGTCAGCGCGGACGAGACGATCGCGAGGCGCCACCGGATCGCGATGCTGTCAAGCACGGAGCACGTAGCCCGCGCCGCGGATCGTGTGCAGCAGGCGCGGCTCCCCGGCGGCCTCCAGCTTGCGGCGGAGGTTGGAGACGAAGACCTCGATGGTGTTCGTCGTGGCGAACGGGTCGTAGCCCCAGACCTCCTCGAGGAGGCGCTGGCGCGGCACGACGATCCGCTCGTTGCGCATGAGGTACTCGAGGAGCTCGAACTCGCGCTGGGTGAGCTCGACCGGCCGCCCGCCGCGGAGCACCTCGTGCGTGTCGGGGTTCAGCGACAGGTCGCTGACGGTGAGCGACGCGCTGCCGCGCGGCGGGCGCCGGCGCAGGAGGGCCCGCAGGCGCGCGAGCAGCTCCTGGCGCTCGAAGGGCTTGACGAGGTAGTCGTCGGCGCCGGAGTCCAGCCCCTCCACGCGCGACTCCACGGCGTCGCGGGCGGTCAGCATCAGGATCGGCACGTCGTCGGCGGCGCGCAGGCGCCGCGCCACCTCGATGCCGTCGAGCTTGGGCAGCCCGAGGTCGAGGATCACGAGGTCGGGGTTGTAGGCGGCCGCCTGGTCGAGCGCCGCCTCGCCGTCGGCGGCGATGCGCACGTCGTAGCCGTCCAGGCGCAGCGAGCGCTGGAGCGTCTGGGCGATCTCGTCGTCGTCCTCCACGACGAGCACGCGGGGGTCTCGGCCGGGACCGTTCATACGCGACGAAGGGTACGAGGCGGAATGAACGGCGCATAAGGAGGGGGTTCGCGGACGGGCGCTCGCCTCACCGGCCCCGCGCCCCGCGGTACAGGCGAACGTTGCGGTCCAGCCGGCCGCCCGCGTTGCCGTCGGGCCGCCCGCCCTGCGCGTCGAGGAAGGCGAGCGCGCGCGCGGTGTCGGCGAGCGGCTCCGGCGCCGTGTCGAGCATCCAGGTCTCGAGGACGGCGCCGCCGTCGGCCGTCTCGCGGACGCGCAGCATCCGCGCCTGCTGGGGGAAGTCGGCGAGCGCAGACGTCGTGATGGACCAGTAGCCGCCGGCGGGGGTGCGCTGCGCGACGATGCGGTTGCGGTGGGTGTCGCCGGCGACGGCGGCGAGGACGCGGGGGTCGGCGGCGAGCAGGCGGCGCAGCGGCTCGCCGCCGGCGAGGCGGTGCAGCGGCTGGTGGGTGAAGACGACGACCCACCGGTCGCCGGCGCGCGCGAGCTCGCGCCGCAGGGTCGCCACCTCGCGCGGGGTGACGACGCCGCCGGCGCCGCGCTCGCGCTGCACGGTGTCGAGCACGATCCCGCGCACGCCGGGGCCGATGTCGAAGGCGTAGTCCAGGCGCGGACCGGCCGTCTCGCGACCGCCCCGCAGGCCGGCCACCGCCGCGTCGGGCGTCAGCTCGCGCCGCAGCGGGTCGGGCGCGACGCGCACCGTGCGGCCCGGCAGCCCGCGGCCCAGCAGGCGGTCGACCGTCTCCCCGCTGAGCGCCGCCTCGCTGCGGTCGACGCGCAGCGACGGGTCGGGCGCGACGAGCATGCGGTCGCCGCGGGCGAGCGCGTCCGTCCGCGGCGTGCGGCGCAGCTCGCCGGCCACGAGCAGGTCGTGGTTGCCGGCGACGGCGTACCACGGCGCCCGCAGGCCGGGCGAGCGGAACGGCCGCTGGGCGGCGGCGAGCAGCCCGCGGTGGCGCGGCGGGTCGACGTCCGGACGGTAGAACGCGGGGTCGGGGTTCGCCGCGCGCTGCACGCCGTCGTAGCCCGGCGCGCCGCTGTCGGGGCGCACGAGGCCGCCGTCGAGCACGCGCCGGGCCTGCGCCAGCTCGTTGGCCTGCGCGTTGTCGATGAGGTCGCCGTTGACGACGACCGCGTCCGGCCGCGCGGCGTCGATCGCGCGCACCGCCGCGGCGAGGACCTGCAGCGTGAGCGCCTCCTGCGGGCGGAAGGTCGCCGAGAACGGCGGGCCGAGGCGGTCGAGGAACACCGGCCGCGCGGGGGACTCCTCGTCGCGGACGTGGACGTCGGTGACGATCGCCAGCGACCCGAGCACGCGGCCGGGCCGCGCGGCCGGCGCCAGCGCGGTGCGGTCGCGCAGCGGCTCGCCGCGGCCGCGCTCGCGCGTGCCGTCGCCGTCGCGGTCGACGTATCGCGCATGCAGGGTCGAGCTGCCGGGCGCGCGCTCCGCCGGCGCGCCGCCGCACGACACGGCGATCACGGCCGCGAGGACGAGCGCGGCGAGGGCGACGCCGGCGACCAGCGCTGGGCGCGCCGGCACGCTCATTCCTCGCGCAGCCCGGCCACGGGCGGCTCGGCGACGGCGCGGCGGGCGACCCACGCGGCCGCCACGAGGGCGAGGACGGCCATCCCGAGCGCGACGGCGGCGGCCTGCCCGGGCTGGGAGCGGGCGCTCAGGTCGGCGTAGCCGGCGGCGAGGTCGCCGACGAGCGGCGCGAGGACCCAGTGCTCGAGCGCCACGGCGAGCAGCGCCGCGGGCGCCGCGAGCGCCAGCCCGGCGCCCGCGAGCACGGCGGCGACCGTCCCGGCGGGCGCGCCGGTGGCGCGCAGGAGCGCGAGGGTCGGGCGGCGCTCGCGCGCCGTCAGCGCCAGCGCCTGGCCGAGCGCGTACAGGCACACGAGGCCGTCGATCGCGGCGACCACGCGCAGGAGCGTCGCGAGGATGCCGAGGAACGCGCCGTTGCGCGTCGTCGCGCCGCCCACGGCGGCCGGCACGGCGCCGAGGTCGCGCAGGCGCGCGCTCACCGCGGCGCGGTCGGCGTCCGGCCGCAGGCGCACGACGATCTCCGGCGTGGCGCCGGGCTCGGCGTCGAGCAGGCGCCGCGGCCGCACGTAGGCGACCCGGCCGTCGGCGTCGAGCGCGCGGACGGTGCCGACGACGCGGAAGCGCGCCTCGTTGCCCGACGGCAGCTGGACGGCGAGGACCGCCCCGGGCGCGAGGCCGAGCGCCTGCGCGAGCCCGACGCCGATCTCGGCCTCGCCGTCCCCGCGCAGGCGGCGGCCGTCGGCCAGCGGCGGGTCCTCGAAGCGCGTGTGGTCGCCGTCGAACGCCAGCAGCTTGACCGGCTCGCCGAGCGAGAAGGAGTCGGCGCCGCGCACGACCCAGCGCGGCGCGGCGGCGGCGACGCCCGGGATCGCCCGCACGTCGGCGCTCGCGTCCGCGGGCAGCCGCGCGGTGAGCTGGTAGCGCTTGCCGACCGAGCCGGGATCGTCGCGCAGCGACTGCAGCAGCGACGCGAGCCCGAGCATGAGCAGCACGACCGCGCCGGAGACGCTCAGCACGGCGACGGTCGCGGCGGCGCGCCCGCGACGGGCGACCGCGAGGCGTGCGCCGAGCGCGGCGAACCCGCCGCCCGCCGCGATCCTCCGCGGCCGGGCGCCGGCGAGCTCGGCCCCGCGCAGCAGCGCCACCGTCGGGCGTCCCGCCGCGCGCCAGGCCGGCCAGCCCGCGGCCAGACCCACCGCGCCCGCGAGGAGCCCGACGCGCGCGGCGGCGAGGCCGTACTCCGCCGCGACCGCGCCGCGGGAGACGCCGATCGCGCGCTGGACGCCGATCGTCTGCAGCCGGCGCTGCACGTCGGCGCTCGCGCCGGCGGCGAGCATCACGCCGGCCGCGGCAAGGGCGACGAGCGAGAACGCGACGAGCAGGGCGATCACGATCCCGGCCGCGGAGTCGACGAGCACGCGCACGCCCGCGCGCGTGAGGAACCGCACGTCGGCGATGCCGGTGCTCGTCGCGCGCGCCTGCTGGAGCAGCACGTCGACGGCGCCGGGGTCGCTGGCCCAGATCAGCGCGCGGTTGACGCGGAAGTCGGAGCCGGCGATGCGCCGCAGCCAGTCGCGCGAGACGTAGACGTGCGGCACCGCCGAGAGGGGATAGGCGACGTTGTCGGGGGAGACGGCGATGCCGGCCACGCGGACGCGCCCGAGCCGACCGACCTCGATCCGGTCGCCGACCCGCAGCCCCCACTCGCGCGCGAGGCCGCGGTCGACCACGGCCTCGCCCGCGCGGCCGTCGACGTCGCGCCCCTCGACGACGGCGTATCCGCGCCGCCCGGCGACGAGCTCCACGGCGCCGCGCGCCGACGACCCGCTGCCGCCGCCGAGGAACACCCGGTCGACCTCCGTGCGGTAGGAGCGCTGGGCCATGTTGGGCAGCCGCCGGACGATGGCGTCGACCTGCGCCCGGCGCTCCGGGGCGAAGCGGACCATGACGTCGGGCAGGTCGGCCTCGCGCGCCGCGCGGTCGAAGCCGGTGTGGAGGCCGTAGCCGACCGTGACGGCGGCGCCGGCCATGGCCGCGGCCAGCAGCACGCCGAGCGCCGCGAGGGCGGCCCGCCGCGGCGCCGCACCCAGCGTCCGCAGCGCCGCGCGGATCATGTGAGCCGCCCGTCGCGCAGGTGCAGCACCCGGTCGGCCTGCGCGGTGGCCGCCTCGTCGTGGGTGACGACGAGCACAGCGCGCCCGTCGCCCGCCGCCGCGCGGAGCAGCGCGAGGACCGCGGCCCCCGCCTCCGTGTCGAGGTTGCCCGTCGGCTCGTCGGCGAGGATGAGGGGCGGGTCATGGACGAGCGCGCGCGCGACGGCGAGGCGCTGCTGCTCGCCGCCGGAGAGCTCGTGCGGCAGGCGCCGCGCGGCGTCGGTCAGGCCGAGCTGCGCGATGAGCTCGCGCCCGCGCGCGACCGCGCCGTTGCGCGTCCCGGGCAGGCGTGCCGGCAGGAGGACGTTCTCCTCGCCGGTCAGCTCGGGGACGAGGTGGAAGAACTGGAAGACGAAGCCGATCCGGCGGCGGCGGATGTGCGTCAGCTCGCGCTCGGGGCGCCCGTCGATCCGCTCGCCGGCGACGGCGATGGTCCCGGCCTCGGCCCGGTCCAGCGCCCCGAGCAGGTGCAGCAGCGTCGACTTGCCCGACCCGGACCGCCCGACGACGGCGACCAGCTCGCCCGCCTGCACGTCCACGTCGGCGCCGTCCAGCACCCGCCGGGCCGCGCGGCCGCGGCCGTAGGTCTTCACGAGCCCGCGGGCGGTGACGACGGTCACGAGGCCCACGGTAGGGGAGACGGGGAAGGGGCTGCCGCAGTCGGCGTCGAAACAGCCAGGGATCGCCGATGCCCCCTGCCCGCACAGCCACCAAGCCCTCGCGGAGCGCCAAGC
>JAXDHC010000375.1:0-3661 GCA_034664705.1 Solirubrobacteraceae bacterium | reverse complement strand
ACGCTCGCCGACAGCGAGTGGGTCGACGACGACGTCGCGCGCGCCGTCAAGGCGCCGTTGATCGTCCACCCGCAGCGTCGCGACGGCGTGCTGCGCATCGAGCACGACTTCGTGCTCGCCGAGCTGGGGAGCGCGGCGGCGGAGCCCGTCGCCGCCGACGGCGCGCGGGTCCGCCGGGCGTGGAGCCCGCCGCTGGCCACCGGCCGCGCCCCGCGCTTCGGCGCGCCGCGGCCGGGCCGCGGCGAGGGCTGACCGCCGCGCGCCGCGGCGGCGCGGCGGCGCGCAGGCGCGGAGGCGCGGGTCCGCGGAGCCGTCAGCCGACGCCGGCGGCCACGCCGCGCGCGACGACCTCCATCGCGCGAGCCAGGACCGGCGAGTCGTCGTCGGCGCGCCGCGCGACCGCGAGCTCGACCTCGGTGGTCTCGTCCTCGAGCGGGCGGTACACCGCTCCGGCGACCGTCATCTGCGCGACCGAGGCGGGCACGAGCGACACGCCGATTCCCGCGGCGACGAAGCTCACGAGCGTCGCCGTCTCGCTGACCTCGAGTGCGACCGTGGGGCGGAAGCCGTGCGCCTCGCATGCCTGCTCGACGGCGTCGTGGAGCACCGAGCGGAAGTGTGAGGCGTAGGTCACCATCGGCACGCCGACGAGGTCGCGGACGCGCACCGACTCGGCCTGGGCGAGCCGGTGGCGCTCGGGCAGCACGGCGATGAGCGGCTCGCGCGAGACGACCTCGACGATCAGGTCGCGGTGGCGCACCGGCGGGCGGAGGAACGCGAGGTCGATCGTGCCGTCGACGAGGCTCTCGACCTGGGCGGGCGTGAGCATCTCGCCGTGCAGGCGCAGGTCGACCTCGGGCAGCTCCTCGCGCAGCGCGGCGGCCAGCCGCGGCAGCAGCGCGTACGTCGCCGAGCCGGTGAACCCGATGTCGAGGCGCCCCACCTCGCCGCGGGCCGCGCGCTGGGCGTCCTCGACGGCGTCGTCCACCGCGGCGAGGATCGCCCGGGCGCGCTCGAGCAGGAGCTCGCCGGCGGGCGCCAGGTCCACGCGGCGCGTCGTGCGGTGCAGGAGCTGCACGCCGAGCTCGGCCTCGAGGTGGCGGATCTGCTGCGACAGCGGCGACTGGGCGATGTGCAGGCGCTCGGCCGCCCGGCCGAAGTGGCGCTCCTCGGCCACCGCGACGAAGTACCGGAGATGGCGCAGATCCATGGCCTGCGAGCGTATCGGTACGCGCCGATCAGGACGCCACGTGTCTCAGTGCTCGGCCGGTCAGATCTCCAGGCGCTGGTCCTCGAGGTCCAGCTCGCGCTCGATGCGGTGCATGACGTCGTTGGAGATGACGCCCTCGTTGCGCAGCTCGACGACCGCTCGGCGCTGCGCCTCGAGCACCTCGCGGACCATCCGCTGGTAGGCGTCCGAGCGGTCCTCGTAGCCGTCGTCGTCGATCTTCCCGGCGCGGGCCTTCAGCCGTCGGCTCCGGTAGGCGTAGAAGGCGGTCATCCGCTCGACGGTCTCGTCGCGCGTCCACTCCTCGACGGCGAGCTCCTCGATCCGGGCGATCGCGGCCTGCGTCGCGGTGAGCCGCGCGCGCAGCTCCTCGCGCGCCTCCCCGTCGTCGGCGCGCACGCCCAGGTGGCGGATCAGCGCCGGCAGGCTGAGGCCCTGGAGCACGAGCGTCGCCAGGATGACGGCGAACGTCAGGAACACCAGGAGGTCGCGCTGCGGCGTGTCGCCCGGCAGCGCGAGGGCGGCCGCGAGCGAGACCGAGCCGCGCATCCCCGACCACGCTGCCACCATGCGCATGCGCCAGCCGATGCGCCGCGCCCGCTGGCTCTCGCGGCGGTCCAGGGCACGGACGACCAGCGGCACGGTCAGCAGCCACACGATGCGCGTTGCGATCACGACGGCGGACACCGCCGCCGCGGTGCCGGCCAGCGACCAGAAGGCCTCGCCGCGCAGCCCGGCGAGGATCTCCGGCAGCTGCAGGCCGATGAGGATGAAGAGGATCGCGTTGAGCAGGAACACGAGCAGCGACCACAGTGCGAAGCCCTGCTGGCGCACGAGCGGCGACGCGATCCCCGGCGCCCACCAGCCGAGCGCGATGCCCGCGGTGACCGCCGCGATCACCCCCGACCCGCCGAGGTGGTCGGCGGGCACGTACGCGGCGTAGCCGCTGAGCAGCGAGAGCGTGATCTCGACCGGCGGGTCGTCCAGGCGCCGGCGGATCTCCGCGATGACGCGCGCGACCACGAGCCCGATCGCCGCGCCGATCAGGGCGCCGGACAGGAACTCGAACCCGGCGTCGAGCAGCGAGAACGCCCCGCCGCCGATGGCGCCGACGGCGATGCGGTAGGCCACGAGCGCGGTCGCGTCGTTGACGAGGCTCTCGCCCTCGAGGATGTTCACCGTGCGCCGCGGGACGTTCAGGCGCCGGGCGATCGTCGTGGCGGCGACCGGGTCGGTCGGCGCGACGATCGCGCCGAGCGCGAAGCACGCCGCCCACGGCAGCCCGTCGACGAGCGCGTGCACCGCCACGGCGACGGCGACCGCCGTGACGAGCACGAGCACCGTCGAGAGGACCGTGATCGAGCGGGCGTCGGCCCGCAGCTCCCGGAGGTTCGCGAAGAACGCCGACTGGTAGAGCAGCGGGGGCAGGAAGACGACGAGCACGAGCTCGGGCTGCAGCCGGACGTCGGGCACCCCGGGGAGGAATCCGAGCACCAGCCCGCCGAGCACGAGCAGGATCGGGTACGGGATGCCGAGACGCGTGGCCGCGGCGCCGAGCACGGCCACGGCCACGAGGAGGCTGATGATGACGGTCTCGATGTGCTCCATCGGCGCTCCCGCCAATCATCCTCGACGCCTACAGTGCGCGCATGCCTTCGCGGTCGCCGTTGCCCGCCGCCGCCGGCGAGACCGGCCCCCGCCGCATCGGCCTCGGCCTCGCGGCGCTGGGCCGCCCCGGGTACCTCAACCTCGGCCACGGCGAGGACCTCGGCGCCGACCGCTCCGCCGACGCGCTGCGCCGCCGCTCCTTCGAGGTGCTCGACGCCGCCTACGCGGCCGGCGTCCGCTACCTCGACGCCGCACGGTCCTACGGGCGTGCCGAGGAGTTCCTCGGCGCGTGGCTGCGCGACCGCGATCCGCGCGACGTCGTCGTCGGCTCGAAGTGGGGCTACGTGTACACCGCCGGGTGGCAGGTCGACGCCGACCCGCCGGAGGTCAAGCACCACGACGTCGACACGCTGCGTCGCCAGCTCGCGGAGACCCGCGACCACCTCGGCGAGCGCCTCGCGCTCTACCAGATCCACTCGGCCACGCCGGAGAGCGGCGTGCTCGACGACGACGCCGTCCTCGCCGAGCTGGCCGACCTGCGGCGCAGCGGCGTCGCCGTGGGGCTGACGACGAGCGGGACGTCGCAGGGCGCGACGCTCGAGCGCGCCCTCGCGCTCGACCTCTTCGACACCGCGCAGGTCACCTGGAACCTGCACGAGCGCGGCGCCGGCCCGGCGCTGCGGCGTGCGCACGACGCGGGCCTCGGCGTGATCGTCAAGGAGGCGCTGGCCAACGGCCGCCTCGCCGCCTCCGGCCGCCATCCCGTGCTCGACCGCGTCGCGGCGCGGCTGGGCGCCCCGCCGGACGCGGTCGCGCTGGCCGCCG
>JAXDHC010000374.1:0-6797 GCA_034664705.1 Solirubrobacteraceae bacterium | reverse complement strand
CACATCGTCACGATCGAGGACCCGATCGAGTTCCTGCACCGCGACAAGCAGTCGCTCATCAACCAGCGGGAGGTCGGCATGGACACCGCCTCCTTCAAGCGCGCGCTGCGCCGCGTCCTGCGCCAGGACCCCGACGTCATCCTCGTGGGCGAGATGCGCGACGAGGAGACGGTCCACACGGCCCTCAGCGCGGCGGAGACCGGCCACCTCGTCTTCTCGACCGTCCACACCGTCGACGCCGCCGAGACCGTCAACCGCCTCATCGACTTCTTCCCGCCGCACATGCACCAGCAGGTCCGCGCGATGATCGCCGGCACGCTGAAGGGCGTGGTCTCCCAGCGCCTCGTGCCCACGGCGGACGGCCGCGGGCGCATCGCCTGCTGCGAGATCCTGCGGATGACCGGCCGCGTGCGCGACATGGTCATGGACTCCACGCAGACCGGCCGCCTGCCCGAGGTCATCGCCGAGGGCGGCTACTACGGGATGCAGACGTTCGACCAGCACCTCTTCGAGCACCTCAAGGCCGGCCGGATCGACATGGAGCAGGCGCTGGGCGCCGCCTCCAGCCCGCACGACTTCAAGCTGCTCGTCGCCGCCGACGGCAATCGCGGAACCACGATGGACGACCTCGCGGACGCCGAGTCCCGCCGCACGCCGGTCGGCGTGTAGCATCGCGGCCGTGGAGCACTGGAACCTGCGCAGCGTCGACGTCGAACCGCATCGCCCGGTCATCCTGCATTCCGCGCGCGGCGAGTCGCGGTCGGTGGCCCTGAGCCTGCCCGCGGGGGAGGCGCTCCAGGACCACGAGGTCCACGAGCGCGCCCACGTCGTGGTCGTCGACGGCGAGATCGAGGTCGACGGCCCCGGCGGGACGGTCAGCGGCGGGCCCGGGTTCTTCGCGGTCTTCGATCCGCGCGAGCGCCACGAGGTCCGCGCGACGAAGGACGCCCGCCTGCTGCTCGTGCTCGCGCCGTGGCCCGGCGACGGGCACCCCGGCGCACGCGACGCCTGATCGGCGCCGCCGCCCGCGGCCGGCGCCACTTCACTTGGTAAAGTGAAGGCATGCCCGTCGATGAGAGTTGCCCCGTCTGCCGCACCGCGGACATCGTCTGCGGGAAGTGGACGCTGCTGCTCGTCCGCGAGCTGGCCGAAGGCTGCTCGCGCTTCTGCGAGCTCGAGCGCTCCCTGCAGGGCATCAGCCCGCGCACCCTCTCGCTGCGCCTGCGCGCGCTGGAGGAGGAGGGCATCGTCGAGCGCCACACCGAGCCCGTGGTCCCGCCGCGCGTCGACTACGCGCTCACCGAGAAGGGCCTCGCCCTGATCCCGCTCATCGAGGACATGCGCACCTACGGCGAGCGCTGGCTCGGCGCCGAGTGCGCCGGTGACGCGGCCCCCGACGCCGGGACGGTCGCCACCGCCGCCGCGGCATAGCGCCGTGTCAGCGATCGTGGCGGCGCGCTTCGCGCCGCGGCGATCCGGGCAGGCAGGCTTCAGATGCGAGTGCTCGCCCTCGCCGACCGGCCGTTCCACGCGGACCCCGTCGCACTGACGAACCGCCACGACCTCGACGCCGTCGTCTGCCTGGGGGACCTGCAGCCGAGCTGGATGGAGAAGCTCGACCGCGTGCACCTGCCGAAGCTCGGCGTGCGCGGCAACCATGACGCGCAGCCGTACATGGAGCAGTTCGGCATCGAGGACCTCCACATGCGCCGGATGGAGCTCGACAACGGCCTGACCGTGTGCGGCTTCGAGGGCTGTGTCGCCTACCCGCGCGGACGCGGGGCCCAGGGCCCGGCCTACACGCAACGGGAGGCGGCGAAGCTCATGCGGCGCCTGCCCCCGGCCGACATCGTCGTCTGCCACTGCCCGCCCCTCGGCGTCAACGACGACGCCGACGACCCCGCCCACGTCGGCTTCGAGGCGCTGCGCGCATGGGTGCTCGAGCACCGCCCGCGCCTGCTGCTCCACGGGCACACGCACCCGATGCCCGGCCGGATGCTGAACCGCCTCGGCGACACGCGCATCGTGTACGTCAACGGGGCGCGGATCGTCGAGCTGCCCACGCCGCGGGTCGAGGCCGGGGGCGCCACGGCGGCGGAACGCGCCGGCCGGCTGCTGCGCCGCCTGCAGCCCGGCGTGGCGACGCCGCCCGCGTAGTCCGACGCGCCGACCCGCGAACCGCCGCCGCAACCCGGGCGCCGCCGCCGGGTTCTGGACCGCGATGGCTGCGGCACGAGATCGTGCAGACGCCGGGGGGCGTCGCACTACCCTCGGGGAGGTGGGGCGCACGACGATCACGCGCCGGCGCGCGCACGTGCTCGGCGCCTCCGCCGGCCTTGCATCGCTGCTGGGCCCGCTGCCCGGCATGCCCGCGCTGGCGGCGGTCCGGCCGCGCGCACGCGGCTTCGGGCTGACGGTCACGCCTGCCGACTTCGACGGCGGGCGCACGAGCCGGGTGCTGCGGGCCCCGCGGCGCTTCGACCTCGTCGGCGTGCGCGGGTCCGGGCGCGTCGAGGTGCGCGTGCGCGCCCGGGGCGGGCGCTGGAGCGCGTGGGTGCCGCTCGCGGCGCACGGCGACCACGCGCCGGACACGGGCACGGGCCAGCGCGCCTCCGACCCGGTGTGGACCGGCGGCTCGCACGAGCTGCAGCTGCGCCTCGCGCGGCCCGCGCGGCGATCGCTGCGCGTCCACATGGTCGCCGTCCCGGCCGCGGCGCGGCGGCGGGGGGCGGTGCGCACGGCGCGCGCCCGCGCAGCGCAGGCCGCTCCGGCGCCCGGCACGCCCCCGCCGATCGTCCCGCGCTCGGCCTGGGGGGCCGACGCCGTGCCGCCGCGCTCGCAGCCGAGCTTCGGCGCCGTCCAGGTCGGCTTCGTGCACCACACGGTCACGACGAACGACTACGCGCCGCAGGACTCCGCCGCGATCGTGCTCGGCATCGCCAAGTACCACCGGGACACGAACGGCTGGAACGACATCGGCTACAACTTCCTCGTCGACAAGTACGGCCAGGTCTTCGAGGGCCGGGCGGGCGGGGTCGACCAGCCGGTCGTCGGGGCCCAGGCCCAGGGCTACAACGCGCAGTCGACCGGCGTCGCGCACCTCGGCACCTACGCCGCCGAGGCCATCGCCGAGCCGGCGATGGCGGCGACCGCGCAGCTGCTCGGCTGGAAGCTCTCGCTGCACGGCGTCCCGACCGAGGGGACGGTCGTCCTCGCCTCGGCCGGAGGCAGCTCGAACCGCTACCCGTCCGGGACGCCCGTGTCGTTCCAGCGCATCAGCGGTCATCGCGACGGCGACAACACCTCGTGCCCCGGCGACGCGCTCTACGGCCAGCTGCCCGAGCTGCGCCGCCGGGCGACCGCGCTGGCCGGGCCGATCGCCCCGCCGGCGCCCGGCGCGGTGACGCTCTCCGTCGCGGTGCCGAGCGTCCCCTACGGCCAGGCGGCGGCGTTCGCCGGCATGGTCACGCACGCCGGCGGTGGCGCGGCGCCCGGGGAGACGGTGGCCCTGCAGAAGCGCGGCGCGACCGGCGCCTGGGTGACCGTCGCGCGCACGACCGCCGCGCCGGACGGGACGTGGGCCGCGCGCGTGCCGTGGAAGCGCTCGGGGCAGGTGCGTGCCGCGGCCGCCGGGCTGACCTCGCCCGTGGCGAGCGTCGCGGTGCTCACGAGCGTGACCGTGCGGGTGCCGCGGCGCCGGCGCGTCCGCAGCGGCGGCGTGCTGCGGCTCGGCGGCCGCGTGCGGCCGGGCGGGCCGATACGCGTGCTCGTCGAGATCCAGGGCCGCGACGGGGCCTGGCGCCGCGTGCGCGAGCTCCGCGCGCGCGTGCGGGGAACGTCGTGGAGCCTGGGGATCCCGATGCGGCGCCCGGGGCTGTACCGCCTCACGCCGCGCACGCCCGGCCCGGAGCGCGTCCAGTCGGGCGCGCTGGTCGTGCGCGTCGTGCGGCGCTAGCCGGCCTCGCCGGCCCGCGCCGGGATGACGCGGTGCGTGCCGTCGTCGAGCACGATGACGCCCCCGTCCGGGAGCCACGCATCGGCGCGCTCGGGCCCGCTGAGCACGGCGGCCTTCGCGCGGATCTCCGCCTCGAGCGCCGTCGGCGCCAGCGCACTGGCCTGCACGACGCCGGTGAACGCGGGCCGTCCGGTCAGCGGATCGAGGAGGTGGTGGGCGGGCGCGCCGCGCTCGTCGAGCCAGCTGCGCCGCCCGATGCCGCTCGTCGCGACCCCGCCGGCCGCGAGCTCGAAGGCGTGGAGCACCCCGCCGTGGAACGGGCTCTGCACTTCGACCCGGCGGACGGTGCCCGCGGCGCCGCCGAGGCGCAGGTCGCCGGCGCAGTCGATGGCGAAGGCGGCATGGCCGCCGAGGCGCTCGGCGAGCACGTCGGCGAACAGCCCCTTGGCGAGGCCGCCGCCGTCGATGCCCACACCGGGCGGGCGGCGGACGACGCCGGCCGCCGGGTCGTGGGCGATGGCGCTCCGGGGCGAGCGCGGGTTCGGGCCGGCGGCGCGGCGGCGCGGCGCCAGGCGCAGGGCGAGCCCCAGCGGCAGCGGCGTCGTGAGGTCGCGGCGATAGCCGGCGTCCTCCAGCTCGCGGAGCAGCGTCCCGTCGACCAGGCCGCCGCTGCGCTCGCCGGCCATCACGACCGCCTCGACGAGGCGGCCCATCAGCGGGCTCACGGGCACGGCCTCCCGCGGGTCGGCGTTGAGCGCCGAGAGCTCGCTGCCCGGCGCGAACCGCGTGAAGCGATCGTGCCAGCGGAGCAGCGCGTCGCGGGCCATGACGACCGCGGCGGACGCGCTGCCCGCCGCGCCGGCGCCGGTGACGAGCGCCGCGCACGTGGCGCCGAAGCACGAGAACGCGGCGCGCGCCTCGCCGGCCGGGCGCGGCGCGGTGCTCACGGGGGCGGCGCTCATCGCACGGCCTCCGGGCGCACCGGCCGCGCCGGGCGCGCCGGCGTACCGGCCATGCGGATCACGAGCAGCGCCGCGGCCGGGACGATGACGAGCGCGGCGGCCGCGATGAACCATGCCCGGCCGGCGTCGGTGCCCTCGCCGAAGCTGTGCGCGATCCCCGCGACCCAGGCCAGCGCCGTGAAGCGATGCAGCGTGCGCCAGCGGCGCTGGCCGATCCGGTCGCGGACGTAGTACGAGAGCCCGAGGGCGATCATCGCCCAGCCGGCGACGATGCCGAGGGTGGTCCACAGGCGCGCGTAGCCGCTCACGAACGGGATCGTGATGTCGGCCAGGCTCGGGCTCATGAAGCTGTCGCCGAGCAGCGCGCCCGCGTGGACGACGAGCGCGACGAGGGTCGCCAGGGACAGGGCCTCGTGGAGGTGGCGCAGGTCGGGGCGGCCCTTGACGAGCTTGCCGCCGAAGAGCAGGCCGACGCCGACCGCGAGGCTCGAGAGCAGCAGCGCAGCGGTGCCGGCGGCCCGGCTCGTGATCCAGAAGGCGTGCTCGCCGAGGGCACTGGCCATGGGGATGAACGCGCCCACGGCTCAGGACTGACGCGTGGTCACGGTCGGCGCGGAGGTGCCGCTCGCGGCGGTGCTCGAGTCGCCGGCCGACGTCGCGGTCGAGTCGTCGCTCGACGTGCTCGTGCTCGAGTCGTCCGCGCTCGTCGCGCTCGAGGACGTGTCCGCCGACGACGACGAGGCGGCCGCCGTCGACACCGCGGCGTGCTGGGCGGCCGACGACGAGGTCGGCGTCCCCATGGAGCCGTCGTAGGCGATCGCCCCGAAGGCGACGGCGAACGTGGCCAGCGCCGTGGCGATGACGCGCCGGCGGATGCGCGCGATGCGGCGCCGGCGCGCCCGCAGGCGCTCCTGCGCCAGGGCGGCGGGGGAGGGAGGAGGCGTATCGGGCATGCCGGCCAAGCTAGGCGCGGCGTGCGAGAGCGCCCTGGGGCCGGGCTGAGAGGTTCCTGAGCCGGCGCGACCGCGAGCTGAGCCACCGCTCAGCCGATTCTCAGCCACGGCTCGCGCTGCTCCCATCGGGGCGGCCGAGCCTGTGGCCGAGGCGCTGCGCGACGCGCGCCGTGCCGAGTGCCGACCCCGCGACCCGAGAGCCCATGCCATCCATCCGATCGTTCCGTCCCCGCCCGCGCCCCGCGGCGGCCACCGCGCTCCGGGGCGCCGTCGCCGTGCCGCGGGCGCGCACCGGCGCGCCCGGCGCCGGCCGGCTTCGCGCGCGTGTGCTCGGCCTTCCGCGCCCGCGGCCGGAGCTGGCGGCGCTGCTCGTGCTCGCCGGCGCGCTGAACCTCTGGGCGCTGAGCCGCAACGGCTGGGCGAACGAGTACTACAGCGCGGCGGTCCGCTCGATGACCTCGAGCTGGCACGACCTCCTCTACGGGTCCTTCGACGCCGCCGGCGTCATGACCGTCGACAAGCCGCCCCTGGCGCTGTGGGTGCAGGCCGCCTCGGCGAAGGTGTTCGGCTTCCACGCGCTGAGCCTGCTCGTGCCCCAGGCGCTCATGGGCGTCGCGTCCGTCGCGCTCGTCCACGACCTCACGCGCCGGCACTTCGGCCGCCGGGCCGGCTTCGTCGCCGGCCTCGTGCTCGCGACGACGCCGATCACCGTCGCGATCTCGCGTCACAACAACCCCGACGCGCTGCTCGTCCTCTGCTGCGTCGCGGCGCTCTGGTTCCTCGCGCGGGCGCTCCAGGACGGCCGGACCCGCTGGCTCGTCCTCGCCGGCGTGGCCGTCGGCCTCGGCTTCGAGACGAAGATGGCCGCGGCGCTCATGGTCGTGCCCGGGATCGCCGCGGCGTGGGTGTGGGTTGCGCCGGGCGGGC